>NZ_JBHUWH010000164.1:0-15269 GCF_042670125.1 Kitasatospora sp. NPDC057198
GTGGAGGAGGAGCCGCGGCCCGGTCCGGTGCCGGACACCGACGACTCGCTGCGGCTGTACTTCCTGTGCGCGCACCCGTCGCTGACGCCGTCCTCGGCGGTGGCGCTGACGCTGCGCGCGGTCGGCGGGCTGACCACCCGGCAGATCGCCGCCGCGTACCTGGTGCCGGAGGCGACCATGGCGCAGCGGATCAGCCGGGCCAAGCGGACCGTCTCGGGCGTGCGGCTGGACCGGCCGGGGGACGTGGCGACAGTGCTGCGGGTGCTGTACCTGGTCTTCAACGAGGGCTACTCGGGGGACGTCGACCTGGCGGCAGAGGCGATCCGGCTGACCCGGCAGCTGGCGGCCCGGATCGACCACCCCGAGGTGTCCGGCCTGCTGGCGCTGATGCTGCTGCACCACGCCCGCCGGGCCGGGCGGACCGCGCCGGACGGCGGCCTGGTGCCGCTGGCCGAGCAGGACCGCACCCTGTGGGACACCGCCGCGATCACCGAGGGCGTCGCCGTGCTGCGGGCGGCGCTGGCCCGCGACCGGCTCGGCGAGTTCCAGGCCCAGGCGGCGATCGCCGCCCTGCACGCGGACGCGCCGACGGCCGCCGAGACGGACTGGGTGCAGATCGTCGAGTGGTACGACGAGTTGGCCGCGCTGACCGGCAACCCGGTGGTGCGCCTCAACCGGGCGGTCGCCGTCGGCGAGGCGGACGGCCCCCGCGCGGGCCTGGCCGCGCTCGCCGAGCTGGACGGCTCGCTCCCCCGCCACACCGCCGCCCGGGCCTACCTGCACGAGCGGGCCGGCGAGCTGCCGACCGCCGCCGAGCTGTACGCGCGGGCCGCCCGCGAAGCCGTCACGGCGGCCGAGCGGGACCACCTCGTCCGGCAGGCCGCCCGGCTCAACACGCTGCTGCGCGAAGGGGGTTGAGCCGGCCGGGGCGAACCCGGAAGGAACGGGGCCGCCGTACCGCATACTGTGCGGATGGATCTCGAGGCGGTCACCGGCGGGGACACGTGGGTCGGAGGGGCGCTCGAAGAGGTGCTGAGGCGGACGGCGGACGGCCTCGGGGTCGTCCTGCCCGAGCCGGACGGCACGCCTTCGACACCCGTGAGGTACGGCGAGGAGGGGCCGGGCCGACAGGTGGTGGTGTATCCGCCCCACGCGCGGAGCACGGGCTCGTGGGGGAGGTCGGTGTATCCGCCCGGCGAGCAGTGCGGGGGCTTCTGGGTGGCCCTGGAGAGCCACGGCGTGACCGTGGCCGGCGGGTGGATCACGGAGCCGGCCGAAGTGGTCGGGGCGGCGGCGGCCTGGCTGGGCGGTGCGGGGCTGGCGGAGACCAGGCTCCGGGCTCCGTGCGTCGAGTTCCGCCCGTGGGCCCTGGCGCACGAGCGGGAGCCGTTCGGCGCGGTCGAGTTGGCCTGGCACGTCATGCTCGACCGCTTCCACACCTCGGGCTGGGGCCGGACCCCTCGCACCAACGCGCTGTTGGTGGCGGCGTACGCCCGGCCGGCGCTCCGCGCGCTGACGCCGATCAGCAGCCACTTCAACGTGTGGTTCTCCACCCTCATCGTGCCTTCTGAGAAGCGGCAGGTCGGGTTCGGCCTCTGGGAGGGGGTGGTCGGGTACGGCCTGTTCCCGCACGACGAGGGGATGTACGGGGTGCGGCGCCGGGGCGGGGAGCTGGTCGCGCGCACCGGGACGCCGGAGGAGGCCGTCGACCTCGTGGTGGCCGCCCTCCCGGAGGGGCTCGGGGCGGTGGGCTGACGCCGGGGGCGGGGGCACGGCCGCGGCCCGGTGCGCCGTCCCCTCCCACCCAGGGGGAACGGCGCACCGGGCCGCGGTTGCCGCGTCCGGTCGCCCGGCCGGTCAGGTGGTGGTGCCGCCGGTGCCGCCGAAGGAGCTGGGGTCGGCCTTGGTGATGCTCTTCAGGATGCTGTCCATCTGGTCCAGGCCGGGCGCCTTGTCGGCGATGTCGAAGCCGAAGTGGACGGCGGTCAGCGCCTTGCCGTCGGCGGTCGGGAAGACCACCGTCTCCACGTATCCCGGGTTGCCCTTGGCCGCGTCGACCTTCCAGCGCACCAGGTAGCCGTCGCGTCCGGCCACCGTGACGGCCTCGCTCTTCAGCTCCTGGTGGCCGTTCAGGTCGCCGTACGCCTGCTTCGCAGCGTCCGCGATGTCGGCCTGCGCGGCCTGCTTGGCGTCGGTGCCCTTGAGCCGGCTGGTGGAGACGCCGCCCAGCGAGCAGTTCTCCGAGCCGTCGACGCAGGTGTAGCTGCCGGTGTAGATGCCCGCGTAGCCGTCCGGGTCGGTGCCGCCCTCCCAGCCGCTCGGGATCGGCAGCGCGATGCCGTTGACCATGTCGACGGCGGTGGTGGAGCTCTTCCCGCTGCCCTTGCCGCCCTGGCCCTGGCCACCGCTGCCACCGCTGCCGCCGCTGCCGCCGTTGCCCTGGCCGTTCTTGCCGCTGCCGCCACCGCTGTTGCCGTTGCCGTTGCCGTTGCCGAAGCCGAACGGGTCGCTGGGGGTGCTGCCGCTGCCGCCCTCGCCACCGCCGTTGCCGCCGTTGCCACCGTTGCCGAAGCCGCCGAAGCCGCCCCCGCCGCGGCGTCCGTCGTTGCTCGACGCGGTGGTGGACCTGGTCTTGTCGTGGCGGCCGTCCATCACCAGGTAGGTGACGCCGGAGCCGATCACCAGGCCGAGCACGGCGGCGACCGAGGCGGCGACCAGCACCGGCTTCGGCGGCCGGGTGCGGGCCGGCTTCGACCCGTACTGCCCGGCGTACGGGGGCAGCGGGGGGTACTGCACGCTCTGCCCGGAGGCGTCCAGGACGGTGCCCTCCAGGACGGCGGTGTCCTCCGTCCCGGGCGCGGGCGCGGGTGCCCCGGGCGCGGGCGCCTCGGGTGCGGGGGCGCCGGGCGCGGTGGGGGCGGCGTCCGCGGGTGCCGGGCGGGTCTCGGCGGTCCAGCCCTTGCCGTCCCACCAGCGCTGGGGGCGGGGGTCGCTGTCGGTGTCGACGGGGTCCGGGTACCACCCGGCCGGAATCTGCTGCTCGCTCACGGTAGAGACCCTAGGGGGCGGCGGATAAACGGGAAATCAGCGCGGGGGCTCGAACGGGGGTCCGGCGATGAGATTCCGGTGAGAATCGCCCGATCGCCCTCGTCCGCCCCCCGTCCGCCCCCGTCCGCCCCCTCCTCGGGCACCCCGGGGGGCGCGCGCTGTGCTCCACGCGCCTGAAGGGGCGCACGAGGGGGGTGGGTCGCACGGCGGGGGAGTGCGACCGCACGGCAGAATGCGCGCCATGACCTCTCGCCCCGTGATCGGCATCAGCACCTTTCTCAACGACGCCGCCTGGGGGCGGTGGGACCGGATGCGTTCGGTGCTGCTCCCCGTGCGCTACCCCGAACTGGTGCGCGAGGCCGGCGGGATCGCCGTGATGCTGCCGCCGGACGCGCCGGAGCACGCGGCGGCCGTGGTGGCCCGGCTGGACGGCCTGGTGATCGCGGGCGGCGAGGACGTCGACCCGGCCCTGTACGGTGAGCGCGCCCACCCGCTGACGGTGGCCGGCGCCCCCGAGCGCGATCTGTGGGAGGCGGCGCTGATCCGCGCCGCGCTCGCCGCCGGCACCCCGCTGCTGGGGATCTGCCGGGGCATGCAGCTGCTGAACGTGGTGTGCGGCGGCTCGCTGGTCCAGCACCTCCCGGACGTGGTCGGCGAGGAGCTGAGCCACATCGGCGAGCCCGGCGAGTACGGCCGGCACGCGGTCCGCCCGGTGCCGGGCACCCTGCTCGCGGACCTGCTGCCGGAGGAGTCGGTGCTCGTCCCGACCTTCCACCACCAGGCGGTGGCCCGCCTCGGCGAGGGCCTGACCGTCAGCGCGTACGCCGCGGACGGCACCGTCGAGGCGATCGAGGGCGCGGGCTTCACCGTCGGCGTCCAGTGGCACCCCGAGCAGGGCGAGGACCTGCGGGTGGCCCGCGCCCTGGTCCACGCGACCCGGCTGGCCCCGCTCACCGCCCCGAACGCCCCGAACGCCCCGGCGGACGTCGTCCTGCCGAGCTTCTGAGCTCCACGGACAGCACCGGCGGGGCGGGGCGGCGCGGGGCGGGGCGGCGCGGGGCGGGGCGGGGCGGCAGCGCGGGTCCCGCCGTCACGGCAGTGCGAGCCCGGCCGCGGCGGCCAGCACGCCGAGGCCGGCCGCGCCGAGCAGGCAGGCGACCACGCCCCGGCGCAGCACCAGCAGCCAGAGCGCGGCCAGCGCCAGCACCCCGTACTGCCAGGGGCGGCCGAGGGCGAGGGCGAGCGGGAGGGCGGAGCCGGCGATGGCGCCGATGACGGCGGGGCCGGCGCCGGTGAGGAAGTCCTGCACGGCGGTGTTGGCGCGCAGCCGGTCGAAGTGGGCGGCGCCGAACAGCACGAACAGGAAGGACGGGGCGAAGGCCACCGCGGGGGCGAGCAGTCCGCCGAGCAGGCCGGCGGCCGCGTAGCCGACCACCGCGACGGTCTGCACGACCGGGCCGGGGGTGATCTGGCCGAGGGCGACGGCGTTGAGGAACTGGCCGTCGGTCATCCAGTGGTAGCGCTCGACGGCGTCCTGCTGCATCAGCGGGATGATCACGAAGCCGCCACCGTAGGACAGCGCCCCGACCTTGAGCGCGACCCAGGCGAGCGCGCCGAGCCCGCCGGTCGCGGCGAGTCCGGGGGCCAGCAGCGGCAGCAGCGCCCGGGGGGCGGGCGGGGCGGGCGGGCCCTCGTCCGGTCGGCCGAGCGGGTCGTCCCCCGTACGGCTGGTTCGGCCGCCGCCTGCCGGGGCGGCGCGGCCGCGGCGGCGGAAGGCGATCTCGGCGGCGCCGGTGGCCAGCAGGACCAGGACCAGCCAGGGGCCGGTGAGGACCGCGGCGGCCGCGCCGAGCAGCAGGTAGCCGCCCCAGCGGAGCCGGGCCGGGCCTGGTCCGGAGCGGCGCAGGCTGGGCGGGAGCAGGGTGCCGGCGGCCTGGGCGGCGACGGCGGCGACCGCGCTGCCCGCGCCCGCGGCGGCGCCGAGCACCCAGCGCGGCGGGTGCCCGGTCAGGAACAGCGCGGACAGCAGCAGGATCAGCGCCAACCCGGGCAGGATGAACGCCGCGCCGCCGACCAGGGCCCCGGCGGTGCCGCGCAGCCGCCAGGCGGTGAGGATCGCCAGCTGGGTGGAGGCCGGGCCGGGCAGCAGGTTGGTGGCGGCGATGCCGTCCTCGAACTCGCCCGCGGCGATCCAGCCGCGGCGTTCCACGCAGAGCCGGCGCAGCAGCAGGATGTGCGCGGGCGGGCCGCCGAAGCCGAGGACGCCGATCCGGCCCCACTCCCGGGCGATCACCGCGAGCGGCACCCGCTCCGCCGCCCGCTCCCCCGTCTGCTCCGCCATCCGGTTCCGCTCCCCTGGCCGACTGCCGACTGCCGCGCGGACCGCGCGGATGCGGGGCGCACCCTATCCGACCCGGGTGGCGCGGCGGAGAACGCCGGCGGAGAACGACAACGGTCACCACTGCCGCCTTTGGATCTTCGTCCGTTCTGGGGTTCACTGCCGGTACGGGCAGCAGAGCGGAGGGACCCCGATGGCCGGGCACGACCACGACCACGAGCACGGGCAGGAGCACGGGCACGGGCACGGGCAGGAGCACGGGCACGGGCACGGAGCGTCCGGCGGGCACAGCCACGCGGTCTCGGCGGACGCGGACCGCAAGTGGCTGTGGAGCGCGCTGGTCCTGCTGCTGGTGTTCATGGCGGGCGAGGTGGTGGTCGGTTTCGCGGCCCGTTCGCTGGCGCTGATCTCGGACGCGGCGCACATGCTGACCGACGCGGCCTCGATCGCGCTGGCCCTGGTGGCGATGCGGCTAGCTGCGCGTCCGGCGCGCGGCGGCTACACGTACGGGCTGAAGCGGGCCGAGATCCTCTCCGCGCAGGCGAACGGGGTGACGCTGCTGGTGCTGTCGGCCTGGCTGGGCTACGAGGCGGTGACCAGGCTGGTCCACCCGCCGGAAGTACGGGGTTCGCTGGTGCTGGTGACGGCGCTGGTGGGCGTGGTGGTGAACGTCGCGGCGACCTGGTGCATGTCGAAGGCCAACCGGTCCTCGCTGAACGTGGAGGGCGCGTTCCAGCACGTGCTGACCGACCTGTACGCGTTCGTGGCGACGGCGGTGGCGGGTGCGGTGGTGCTGCTGACCGGGTTCGTCCGGGCGGACGCGATCGCCTCGCTGGTGGTGGTGGCGCTGATGCTGCGGGCCGGGACGGGGCTGGTCCGGGACTCCGCGCGGATCTTCCTGGAGGCCGCGCCGGCCGGGATCGACCCGGACGCGGTGGCGGACCGGATGGTGGCGGCGGCCCAGGTGGAGGAGGTCCACGACCTGCACATCTGGGAGATCACCTCCAACGAGCCGGCGCTGTCCGCGCACGTCCTGGTCGCCCCGGGGGGCGACTGCCACGCGGTGCGGCGCGAGCTCCAGCGCCGGCTGCGCGAGGAGTACCGGATCACCCACGCCACCCTGCAGGTCGACCACGTCGGCGAGGACGGCCCGGACGGGCTGCTGCAGATCGCGCCGCACGGCACCGTCGCGGCGGCCGGGGACGCGGCCGGGGACGCCGCCCGCGAGCACTGCGGCGACACCCACGGCCCGGTGCACCGCGCGGGGCCGCACCCGCACTGACGGCATCCGCACCCGTGCCCGTACCTGCACCCGCACCGGCACCCGCACCGGCGGTGTGACATCCGGGAGTTGTCGGCGGGATGCGGCATGATCGGAGGGGTGACCGCACCGACCGCCTCCGCCGCGCCCCGCCTGATGCTGCTGGACACCGCCAGCCTCTACTTCCGCGCCTACTTCGGCGTCCCGGATTCGCTCCGCTCCCCGCAGGGCGAGCCGGTGAACGCCGTGCGCGGCCTGCTGGACTTCATCTCCCGCCTGGTCCACGACCACCGCCCCGACCACCTGGTCGCCTGCATGGACGCCGACTGGCGCCCGCAGTGGCGGGTCGACCTGATCCCCACCTACAAGACGCACCGGGTCGCCGAGGCCGCCGCGGACGGCGCGGAGGAGGTGCCGGACGCGCTGGCCCCGCAGGTCCCGGTGATCGAGCAGGTCCTGGACGCGCTGGGCATCGCCCGGATCGGCGTCCCCGACTACGAGGCCGACGACGTGATCGGGACGTTGGCGACCCGCGCCACCGGCCCGGTCCAGATCGTCACCGGCGACCGTGACCTGTTCCAACTGGTCGACGACGCCCGTGCGGTGACGGTGCTGTACCCGGCGAAGGGCGTGGGCTCGGCGCTGGTGATGGACGACGCGGCGCTGCGCGAGAAGTACGGCGTGCCCGGTTCCGCGTACGCCGACCTGGCGGCGCTGCGGGGCGACGCCAGTGACGGGCTGCCCGGAGTGAAGGGCATCGGGGAGAAGACGGCGACCCAACTGGTGCAGGAGTACCGGGACTTGGCGGGCGTCCGGGCGGCGGCGGCCGATCCGGGCTCGAAGCTGACCCCGGCCCGGCGGCGCAACCTGCTGGAGGCGGCCCCGTACCTGGACGTGGCGCCGACGGTGGTGCGGGTCGCCCGGGACGTCCCGCTGCCCGCGTTCGAGCCGGAGCTGCCGCGGGCGGCGCGGGATCCGCAGGCACTGGAGCGGCTGGCCGGACGCTGGGGGCTGGGGTCGTCGCTGACCCGGCTGCTGGAGGTGCTTGCCGCGCGCTGAGGCCGGAGCCCGTCCCGGCAAAACGCGTTGCCCGCCCCGGGCCCGCTCCCTAGGGTGGCGGCCAGCGGCGTGCAGCTCAGACAGTCGGAGCACCGGACTCGGGATCCGGAGGGCGCGGGGGCAGGACCCGCCACGTCGGCCATGGACAAGAACGCTGACCAGCAGCAACCGACCGTCACCGTCGACCCCGGCTACGCCCACGGGCAGCTCGCCCGCACGTTCGCCACCGCGCTCTCCCACCCGGACGCCGCGACCCGCTCGCGGGCCGAGGACCGCCTCGACCGGTGGCGCGCGGTGCTGGCCGGGATGAAGGACGGCAGCCTGTGGATCGGCAGCCGGACCCCGGTGGCCGGCCTGCCCGCATGGGTCACCCCCGAGGTGCTGCACGGCGGCTTCGCCAGCGGCCGGGCGAGCGCCGAAGGGCCCCTGCAGCCGTACGAGTCGGAGGCGTGCCGGGCGGCGGGCCTCCCGGCGGACCGGGCCGCGCTGTTCGCCCACTCGCTCACCGAGGCCGGGCTGGCCGGGCTCTGGGAGCTGCTGGACAGCGGGCGCTACCGGGTGACGGTGCCGGAGGAGGCCGCGCTGCTCACGGTGGCCTGGCTGGTGCGGGCCGGCGAGCAGGACGCCGCCCTCGAACTGGTCGCCGTGCTGGCGCCGTTCGCCGCCCGGCTGCGCTTCACCCCGCCGGCCTGCGACCGCCCGGCCCCCCGGGCCGACGCCGTCCACCGGCGGAGCGTCGCGGACACCGTCGACACCCTGGAGCGGCGCGGTCCGAACCTCGCGCTGGAGACCCAGCGCGAGGCGCTGACGGTCTGGCTGCCGTTCTCCGACGAACTGCTCGCCCACTGGCTGGAGACCGCCGGGCCGGACGGCCGGGTGCTGCGGCACGACCCGGGCCCCGAGTGGCACCGGCGCGGGGCGGAACTCCTGCACCGCTACCGGCTGCTGGCCGCCGCGCACCCACTCTGCGGCAGGCACCGCAACCCGCGGAAGAACCTCGGCATCCTCCGCTCCGCCCTCGAACTGACGGTGGCGGGCGAGGAGTTGCCGCCCCGGCTGGCCGGGCTGCTGCGGTGCGCGGCCGAGTCGATGGTGCGCCGCCGCGGCCTGCCCGGCTCCGAGCGGCACACCGCGCTGCGCCGGGCCCAGGCCGAGCAGGCCGCGCTGCCCTCGCACCACGCGCTGGCCCGGCTGCTGCTGGCCCGGCTCGCCGGGCTGCCCCGGCACGACGGGCTGGCCGATCCGGCGGGCGTGCTCGCGCCGGCCGGCCCGGCCGAGGAGCGGCAGTACGGCGTCCCGGTCGGCACGGAGTTCCCGGCCCAGCTGCGCAGGCCGGTACTGGCCGCCACCAGCGCCCCGGTCGAGACCCTGATCGGCCTCGGCCTGGTGCCCTCGGCCGAAGTGCTGGCCGAGCTGGCACCGCAGTTGGCCGCGGCCGTGGCGGCGGACGCCTACCGGGACGGGGCCCTGGGCGCCCTGGCGGCGGCCAACCACCGCGCCTTCGCCGGGCGGCGCTCGCTCCTGCTGCTCGACTACGCGCACCAGGTGCGGGCCGAGGAGCTCCCCTGGGTGCGGGCCGCCGAGGCGCACCGGAGCGCGGGCGGGGGCGAACTCGCCCTGCTGCGGCGGCTGGGCGGCCTGGCGGTCGGCGCCTTCCCCGGCACCCTCCTGCCGAACCCGCTGGTGAGCGAGCTGGCGGCGCTGGGCCGCCGGGCCGATCTCGGCGCGCCGTTCGTGGAGGAGCTGGCGGCCGACATCTTCATGGGCGGCTTCACCCCGAAGTACCTCGCGGCCGCCGCGGTCGCCGCCGACCTGCTCCGGGGGACGCTGTACGAGCGGTACTACGGCATCGACTACGCGGCCGTCCGCGCCCTGTCGCACGACGAGCCGGCCGGCCGCCGCCGTTCCGCCGCCTCGGCCGGCTTCTCGGCCCTGTGCCGGAAGCGGGCGGGCCGCCCGGCCTCCTCCGGGTCGGTGGCCGGCAACGGCACGGTGATCGAGCAGGCGCAGATCCTCACCACCCACAACCTGGCCACCCTGGCCGGGCCGGTCGGCGTCGCCCCCGCCGACGGCTGGGACGCGCTCGCCCTGGGCGCGTTCGCGACCGCCGCCCGGCTGGTGGCCCGGGCCGAACAACTCCCGTACCCGCTGGCCGCGGTGAAGAACGCGGCCTACGCCTGGCGGCAGATGGTCTTCCACCTCTCGCTCTGCACGCCGGAGGGCCGCCGGGCGGTGCTCGACACGATCGCGGCGGAGCGTCCCGCCCGGCTGGCCCCGGCCGTGGCCGGGCTGGCGCTGGTCGCCGCCGGCGGGGAGTTCGAGACCGACGGCACCGCCGGGAACGGCACCGCGCGCCGCCTGCTCGGCTGGACGGTCGGCCCGCACTGGCTGCTCGGCCGCTCGTGACGCCCGCCCCTGCGGGCGGCGCTCCGGTGCCGCTCCGCAGGAGTTCGTGCAGGGGTGTCGGGAGTCCGGCCCGCGGCCACGGCGCGCACGACGGGCGTGCTGCGGCGGGTCACGGCTCGAGGCGGGCTCCCGCCACGGCACCCAGGTCGACCAGTTGCGCCCTGCCGTTGCCCACCGACCAGTTGTCGAGGGCGTTCTCGACGAGCGTGACGAACACGTCCTCGGGCCGCACGCCGGCGTCGGTCAGATTGGCCGCGATCCGCCGGTACAGGTCGAGCTTGAGCTCCCGGGGCCGACCCGCCACCAGGGTGATCTGGACGTAGACGACGTCCCGGCGGGCCACGTCGAGGTAGTCCGGGTCGAAGAGCAGCTCTTCGGGACCGTGCGGGGTGACGATCTGGAAGCGGTCGCCGGCCGGGATGCCGATGACGTCGACGAGGGCTCGGTGCACGCCGTCGGCGATGGCGCGTCGGGCGGCGAGCGGTCGGGCGGCGGACAGGTCGATGCGGACCAGGGGCATGGGAACGCTCGCTTTCCGGAAGGTCCGGGTACAGTGTTCGACGAGTATCGACCATAGCAGTGTATGGCGATCGTCGAACACTATGCAGAGGATCGACCGTGTCCGCCCGAACCCGCAGCCTCACCCACGTCCATCCGGCCGAGGTGCCGCTCCAGGACGCGCTCGACGCGGTCGGCGACCCCGTGCGACGCGCCATCCTCCGGGAGTTGGCCGGCGCCCCCGACTGGACCCGCGCCTGCGGCACGTTCGACCTTCCGGTGACCAAGGCGACGCGCAGCCACCACTTCGCCGTGCTGCGGGCCGCCGGCCTCGTCGAGCAGCGCGACGAGGGGCCGCGCCGGCTCAACCGGCTCCGCCGCCCCGAATTCGACCGGCGGTTCCCCGGTCTCCTCGATCTGGTCCTGGCCGAGCCCCCGGCGGACGGGTGCGGCTCCGCGTAGGTGCGCGCCGGGGCGTCGGATCCGGTCGGGCGGCCGAGGCGCGCAGGAGCGGATCTAGATGTAGCCCTCGCGCAGGGCGTAGGCCACCGCGTGGGCGCGGTTGCGGAGGTGGAAGCGGGTGGTGACGGTGTGGATGATGTTCTTGATCGTCCGCTCCGAGTAGAGGAGTTTGACGGCGATCTCCCCGGTGTCCATGCCGTCGGCGACCAGGCGCAGGACGTCGACCTCGCGGGGCTGCATGCCGTGCTCGGCGGGGCTGCCGTCCGGGCCGTCGGCGGTGCGGCGGCGGCCCATGCAGCCGATCAGCTTGCCGAGCAGGTCGGGCGGGAGGTCGCCGTGGCCGCGGACGGCGGTGCGGACGGCCTGGCGCAGGCGTTCGCCGGTGACCTCGCGGCGCCACAGGATGGCGGTGACGCCGAGGGAGACCACGTCCAGCAGTTCGGGCTCCTGGATCCGGTCCAGGACCAGGACCACGCGCGTCCGTTCGGTCCTGACCAGTCGGGTGAGGCCGGCCAGGGCGGCCTCGTCGAAGGTGTCGGCGACCAGCAGAGCCACGCCGCCGGTCTGCTGGTGCTCGTCGACCAGCGCTATCTCCGGGCACTGCCGGAGGTAGCTCAGCACTCCGGCCCGGGAGAGCGGGTCCGCGGCGTGGACGGCGACCGGAATCGGCCGGGTGGTCTGCGTCGGGATCGGTCGGGTCGTCGTACGGACGTCGTCGGCGTACTGGAGCACGGCGCTGGATTCCTTTCGTTGCGCTCGGCGGTGCGCCCACCGCCCCCCACAGGCGGCGGCGCACCGTCAGAACCGGTCGGCCGGCGTCGTCCGCACGCGACGCCGCCCCTCCTCCTCCGGCGGCCCGGCTGGCACCGCGGGAGTTCCCCACGTCCGTCGGAGGTTCGGCGGACGGGGTCCACGCTATCCGCCGCCGGTCAATAAAAGATTGACGGATGCGCATCTGCGCGAATGGTTCCCGTCGCGCGGGAGGTTTTTTCCTTTTCCGGTCCGCCGGGCGGTCGGGAAACAAGTCCGGCCCGGGGTGCTGGAATTGCACCCGCCCCGGCGCTGCGGTCGCCGAGACCGAACCGCTACCTTCTGACGGTGACGGAAATCGGAGAGCCCAGCGGAACGTCGGCCCCGGAACCGGACGGCGGGGAGCGGCTGCGGCTGTGCCTGCTCGGGCCGGTGCAGGCGTGGCGCGGGGAGCGCGAGTTGGAGCTCGGGCCGCCGCAGCAGCGGGCGCTGCTGACGGCGCTGGCGCTGCGGGCCCGCCGGATCGTGTCCGTCGACGAACTGCTCGACGCGCTGTGGGAGGAGCCGCCGGCCCGCGCCGCCGCCATCGTGCGCACCTACGTGTCGCGGCTGCGGCGGGTGCTGGAGCCGGACCGGGTGCTGGAGCCGGACCGGGTGCGCCCGTCGGTGCTGGTGTCCTCGGGCAGCGGCTACGTGCTGCGGCTCCCGGCGGACTGCGTGGACGCCGAGGTGTTCGAGGACCGGGTCTCGGCGGCGGGCCGGGCCCGCGCCCGGGGGGACGCGGGCGGGGCGCTCGGGCTGCTGCGGGAGGCGTGCGGGCTGTGGCACGGCGAGCCGCTGGCCGGGCTGCCGGGGCCGCTCGCCCAGGCGCACCGGGCCCGGCTGGTCGAGCGCCGACTGAACGCCGTCCGGGCGTGGCTGGAGGCCGAGTTGGAGACGGGGCGGCACGCGGAGGTGGTCGGCGAGCTGACCGTGTGGGTCAGCCAGTACCCGCTGCTGGAGCCGATGCGCGAGCTGCTGATGCTGGCGCTGTACCGGGGCGGTCGGCAGGCCGAGGCGCTGGGCGTGTACGCGGACGCCCGCCGCGCGCTGCTGGAGCAGTTGGGGGTGGATCCGGGGCCGCGGCTGCGCGAGCTGCACCTGGGCATCCTGTCGGGCGATCCGCGGCTGGCCGCGCCCGCGGTGCCGGTGCCGGTGCCGGTGCCGGTGCCGGTGTCGGCGGCGCCCGTGGCGGAGGCGAAGGCGGCGGAAGCGGCGGCGGAGGGGGGCGGTGCCGGACCGGCGGGGTACGCGCCCGTCCCGCCGGCCCAGCTGCCCGCCGACGTCTCCGACCACACCGGCCGGGAGGAGCTGTGCGCGGCGCTGCGCGCGGACCTGGCGCCCGGCGGCCCGGCGCTGCCGGTGGTGGGGGTGTCGGGCCTGGGCGGGGTGGGCAAGTCGACGCTCGCGGTGCACGTCGCGCACGCGGTGGGCGGGCAGTACCCGGACGGCCAGCTGTACGTGAACCTGCGGGGGGCGGGGGCGCTGCCCGCCGACCCGGGCGAGGTGCTGGCCAGTTTCCTGGGCGCGCTGGGCGTGGCCGACGCGGCGCTCCCGCAGGGGACGGCGGAGCGGGCCGCGCTGTTCCGGTCCCGGGTGGCGGGCCTGCGGGTGCTGATCGTGCTGGACGACGCCCGCGACAGCCGGCAGGTCGGGCCGCTACTGCCCGGCAGCCGCTCGTGCGCGGTGCTGGTGACCAGCCGGGCCTGGCTGTCGGGGCTGCCGATGACCCGGCAGGTCGCCCTGGAACCGCTGACGCCGCAGGAGTCGGTGCGGCTGCTGGCGGCGATCGCCGGGCCGGAGCGGGTGGCGGCGGAGCCGGCGGCGGCCCGGCAGCTGGTGGCGGCCTGCGGGTTCCTGCCGCTGGCGGTGCGGACGGCGGCGTCCCGGCTGGCGGCCCGTCCCGGCTGGCGGCTGGCGCACATGGCGGACCGGTTGGCCTCGGAGCGGCGGCGGCTGGCCGAGCTGGAGGCCGGGGAGCTGGCGGTCGCCGCGTCGTTCCGGCTCAGCTACGACCAGTTGGAGCCGGAGGCGGCCCGCGCGTTCCGGCTGCTGTCGCTGGCGGACGGGCCGGGGGTGTCCTCGGCGGCGGCCGCGGTGCTGCTGGGGCTGCCGGAGCCGGCGGCGGAGCGGCTGGCCGAGGCACTGACCGACCTGGGGCTGCTGTCCTGCCCGTTCCCGGGCCGCTACCAGTACCACGACCTGCTGCGGCTGTTCGCCCGCGAGCTGGTCCGGGAGGTGGACGGGGAGGCGGCCGGGCGGGCCGCCGTGGAGCGGCTGCTGCGGCACTACCTGGCGGCGCTGGCCGACCTGTACCGGGTGGTGCGGCCCGGCTACCCGTTCCCGGACCTGGTGGCGGCGGGGGCCGCCGGGCCGGGGTTCGCCGGGGCGGCCGAGGGGCTGCGCTGGGCCAGGCAGGAGGTGCCCGCGGTGCTGGCGGTCGCCGGGCAGGCCGTCCGGGACCCGGACGGCCCGCTGGCGGTGGTGGCGGACCTGACGCTGCTGCTGGTCCAGCTGATCGACCTGGGCGCGGCCGTTCCGGAGCTGTGCGAGCTGGCCGGGCGGGTGGCCGGGGCCGCGGCGGCGGCGGGCCTGCCGGAGAGCGAGGCGCGGGCCCGGTACACGCTGATGTGGGCGCAGCGGGAGTTCCAGCGCACCCGGCAGGCCCGGTCCGAGGCGGTCCGGGTGGTGGCGCTGGCGCGGCGGACGGGGCAGGCGGCGCTGCTGCCCGGGGCGCTGGTGGTGCTGGCGCTGACCGGCCTGCCGCAGTGCACGGACGAGGAGGTCGCCGCCTGGTGCGAGGAGGCGGTCGGGTTGAGCGCCGAGTCGGGCAACCGGTCCGCGCACGCCTTCGTCGAGGGGATGGCGGCGCTGGCCGACCTGGCCGTGGACCGGCCGGAGTCGGCGCTGCGCCGGGCCGAGCGGGCGCTGGACGCCTTCCAGGGGCTCGGCGACTTCGTCGGCCAGGTGCACATGCGGTACGCCCGGGGGGCGGCGCTGCACGGGCTGGGCCGGTTCGAGGCGGCCTGCCGGGACTACGAGGAGTGCCTGGGGGCGCTGCGGGCGCTGGGTTCGCGGGACCGGATGCCGGGGGTGCTGGTGGCGCTGGCGGAGTCCTGCCGGGCCGCCGGGCGTCCGGAGCGGGCGCTGGAGGCGGCCGAGGAGGCGTTGGCGATCGCCGAGCGGGCCGGTCTGGAGCACCGCCGGGCGGACGCGTCGAGCGCCGTCGACCTGGCGCTGGCCGACCTCGGGGGGCCGGGCCGCGGCCGGGCCTGCCTGGCGTAGCCGGTGCCGGCTCCGACGCCGGAGCCGGAGCCGGAGCCGGAGGCGGAACCGGGGGAAGGCCGCCGCTCTCCGGGGACGTTTTCCCCGCAATTCCGTGATCTCTTCGAGATATTCCGCGCAGGG
>NZ_JBHUWH010000165.1:0-15180 GCF_042670125.1 Kitasatospora sp. NPDC057198
GTCCGGGGCTCCCCGGGGAGGGGAGTCCGGACGGCCCCGGGCGCTTCGTGCGGACGGGTCAGCCGCTCGACTTGGGCGCCGCCGTCAGGTCGTACATGGTGGTGCTGCCGACGGTCTTCGCGGTGTAGGTGGACTCCACCCAGGAGGCGATCTCCGAGGAGTAGTTGGAGCCGCCCATGCTGCCGCCGCCCATGCCGCCGCCGCCGATGAACCAGTGCACCCTGCCCTCCGCGACCAGCTGCTTGAAGCCGTCCAGGGAGAGCGACGGGTCGCTGCCGTTGAAGCCGCCCAGCGCCATCACCGGCTCGCCGCTGGCGAGTTGGTAGCTGGCCTGGTTCTGCGAGCCGACCGCGGCCGCGACCCAGGTGTACTTGCCGGCGTCCTGCTTGAGCAGGTCGGCCACCTCGGAGGAGACCAGGGCGCCGTTCAGCAGGCCGCCCATGCCGCCGAAGCCGCCCGTGCCCATGCCGCCGAAGCCGCCGCGGCCGGTGCGGCCGGTGCGGCCGTCCTCGCCGGTGGTGCCGCCCGGGAAGGTGCCGGTGCCGTCGGTGCGGCCGTTGCCGGTGCTGTTGCCGCCGGGGAAGCCGGGCATGGTGCCGTTGCTGTTGCCATTGCTGTTGCCGGTGCCGCCCGGGAAGTTCGGCATGCCGTTGCCGTTGCCGGTGCCGTTGGTGCTGCCGTTGCCGGTGCCGCCGTTCTGGCCGCCGCCCGGGAAGCCCGGGAAGTTGCCGCCCCGGCCACCGCCGCCACCGCCGCCGGGGAAGCCGCCCCGGCCGCCGAAGCCGCCGCTCTGCACGGCCGGGCCGGCGGTGACGATGGAGCCGCTGTGGCCGGTGGAGACGGTGTCGAGGGCGTAGGCGGTGGGGCCGGCCAGGCCCGTGGCGAGGGCGGCGAGGCCCGCGGCGGTGGCGATCCGGCGTCCGGCGGGGCCGGCGATCCGGCCGGCGAAGAGCAGGGCGAGGGCGGCGAGGATGCCGCCGACCAGCACCGCGTTGCCCAGCCACGGCACGAAGTCGGCGCTGCGGCCGAGCAGTTGGCGCGCCCACCAGGCGGTGACCAGGACGGTCACGGCGAGCACGGCGGCGTACGGCAGGCGGTGGCGGACCTTCCACAGGCCGTCCGCGCCCATGCCGACCAGGGCGGCGACCGCCGGGACGAGGGCCACCGTGTAGTACTGGTGGAAGATGCCGGACATGAAGCTGAAGGTCAGCCCGGTGGAGAGCAGCCAGCCGCCCCAGACCAGGAAGGCGATCCGGGCCGAGTCGGTGCGCGGGTAGCGGCGGGTCGCCCACAGGCCGAAGGCCAGCAGGATCAGCGCGGCGGGCATCAGCCAGGCGATCTGCCCGCCGATGTCGCCGTCGAACAGCCGGGTGATGCCGGTGGAACCCCACATGCCGCCGCCACCGCCGCCCATCCGGTTGCCGCCACCGCCGCCGACCGAGCCGGTCTCGTCACCGGTGATCCGGCCGAAGCCGTTGTAGCCGAAGGTCAGCGAGAGGAAGGAGTTGTCCTGCGAGCCGCCGATGTACGGGCGGGCCGAGGCGGGCATCAGCTCGACGATCGCGACCCACCAGCCGCCGGCCACCACCATCGCGACGGTGCCGTACAGCAGGTGCAGGAAGCGGCGGCGCAGCGCGGTGGGCGCGCAGACCAGGTACACCAGGGCGAAGCCGGGCAACACCAGGAACGCCTGCAGGGTCTTGGCGAGGAACGCCAGGCCGAGCAGCACGCCGACCAGGACGATCCAGCGGGTGGAGGCCGTCTCGGTGGCCCGGACGGTGCCGTACGCGGCCAGCGTGAGCAGCAGCACCAGCACCGCGTCCGGGTTGTTGAAGCGGAACATCAGCGCCGCGACCGGGGTCAGCGCCAGCGCGGCGCCCGCGACCAGGCCGCCGAGCGCGGAGAAGCGGCGGCGCACCGTCGCGTACACGGCGGCGACCGTGCCGACGCCCATCAGGACCTGCGGCGCGAGCACGCTGAACGAGCTGAGGCCGAGGATCCGGGCGGAGAGCGCCATCGGCCACAGCGCCAGCGGCGGCTTGTCGACGGTGATGAAGTTCGCCGCGTCCGAGGACCCGAAGAACATCGCCTTCCAGCTGACCGAGCCGGCCTGCACGGCGGCCGAGTAGAAGGAGTTCGCCCAGCCGGAGGCGGTCAGGTTCCAGAAGTACAGGGCGGCCGTCGCCAGCAGCAGGCCGAGGAACGCCGGACGCACCCACCGGGGGTCGTCCTGGCGGCCGCGCCAGGTGCGGGCGGGCAGCGTGCGCAGCCGGCCGGCCCAGGAGGCCCGGCCCCCGGGGCCGACGGGCGGCAGCGCGACGGGCGGGAACAGCGTCTCAGCGGGCCGATCGCCTCCGGTCCCGGCGGGCGGGAGCGGCGCGGTGGCGGGCCACTCGGTCGGCCCGGCCGCGGTGTCGGCCGCGGTGTCGGCCGCGGTGTCGGCCGTGGTGGCGGCCGCGGCAGGACCGGCGATCACCGGTGGCGGGTACTTCGCGGCGTCGGGCCACGGCTCGCTGGTCGGGGGAACGGAACTGGACGTGGTCATGGGCAATACGCTCGGAGGCCCGGCTGAGAGGTTGATGAGAGCCGGGTATGAGGGCGCTCTAATCTCCCGGCGAACGGGTGGCGTACGCCTCGGCGGGGGCTCCGAGGGAGACGCGGAAGGGGTGCGCGGGCCGTCCGTGGCGGCCCGTCAGTTCGCGGCGGGCTGCGTGGCGGCGGGCTGCGGGGTGGCCGACTGCGGGGTGGCCGACTGCGGGGCGGTCGGGTCCGGGGTGGGCGGGGCGAGGCGGGTGCCGAGCCAGTCGAGGGCGGGCGGGATCTCCCGCGTCCAGGTGTGGAAGTTGTGGCCGCCGCTGTCCAGGGTGATGGTGGACAGCCGGGTCGGAGCCTTGAACGCGGCCACCATCTCCTGGGTGGGCCGGTAGTTCTCCTCGTTGCGGCTGGTGGCCAGCAGCAGCGAGACCGGCGGCGCGGGCTGGGTGCGCAGCCGCCACAGCAGGTCGTTCTCCTGCTTGACCTGGTCGCTGCCGCCGAACAGGTCGCCGGTGGTGGGGTCGTTGTGCACCTCGTAGTAGCCGGACAGGGCGATCGCCGCCCGGTACGAATCCGGCTTGCGCACCGCGAACTTGACGGCGCAGTAGCCGCCGGTGGAGTCGCCGATCACGGCCCGCGACTCGGGCCGGTCCTCGACCCGGTAGGAGGCGGACATCGCCTTCGGCAGGTCCTCGGTGAAGAAGGTCTCCACCTGCGGGCCGCCGGGCACGTCCATGCACTCGGTGTCCCGGTTGCCGACCAGGGTGGGCCGCATCATCACCAGCACGGCGGGCGGCATCCGCTTGGCCTCGACGGCCTTCAGGGTGGACGCCGGGTACTGCAGCAGCGAGATCAGCTTCTCCGGCGTGCCCGGGTACCCGGACAGCGCCAGCACCATCGGGAACCGGCTGTTCGCGTACTCGGGCTGGAAGTACTGCGGCGGCAGGTAGACGTACGCGGGGGTGCCGGTCAGTCCGGAGCCGCTGCCGTGGATCTCCACCTTCTGGATCACCCCGGAGCGGTCCTGCGCGGAGCCCTGCGCCGAGTACATCTTCTGCTCGCCGGTCACCGAGACGGCCTTGCCGCCCGGCTGGTGGTCGACCACGGTACCCGGGCTGCCGTCCAGGCCGAGCAGGTCGCTCCAAGTCGAGTAGAAGCCGAAGTACGAGTTGGCGATCAGGCCCATCGCGGCCAGCACCGCGACCTGCGTCCCGAAGAACGCCCCGAGCCGGCCGAGCCAGGCCCGCCAACTGCGCCCGCCGAGCCGGGGCCACAGCCACATGGTGGCGGCGAAGGCGGCGACGGCCACCAGGGAGGCGATGATCTGCAGCGGGAGTCCGGTCAGGCTGGGCACCCGATGATCGTAAGGTACGTCTTCATCGAACTCCCAGCCGCCTCCCAGCCGGTTCACGGGTTGGCCAAGCCCACCCCAAGCCCGTCCCATGCCCGCCCCGTGCTCGCCCTGGCCCACCGGCGGCGCGGCCGCTGTCGGTGCTCCCGGCTACGCTCCGCCGATCATGAGACCCCTCGAGGAACTGCACGCGGCCGACCGGTTGTTCATCCACTCCGAGGTTCCGGACCGGCTCCGGGAGCTGTACGCCGAGGACGCGGCGGTGGCCGGCCCGGCGCTGAAGGGGCTGTTCGTCCCGCTGCTCCACCAGGGGGTGGTGTACTCGGACGCCGTCGTGGCCGTCCCGTACCTGGCGCACGCCGCCGTGCACGCCCGGCACGGGCGCCGCGGCCTGCTGCAGTTCCTGGCCGACACCGGGTACGACGAGAGCGACGGGTTGACCGCGGACGTGCTGCCCGGCCCGCTCGGGGTCTCCGCCGAACTCCCTTTCCTGCTACCGCTGTTGGAGGACGCGGACGCGGAGGTGCGGCAGCAGGTGGTGCGGGTGGCCCGGTGGGCGGCGGGGGAGTCGCGGCCGCTCGCGCTGGCGGCGCTGACGGAGTGCTTCCGGGCGGATCCGTCCGCGCGGGTGCGGGCCGAGGCGCTGGAGGTGCTGCACCGGCTGGGCGGGGCCGAGGACGGGCCGCTGCGGGCGGCGACGGCCGACGGGGCGCCCGCCGTCCGGGCCACCGCCGCGCTCCTGCTGCTGGAGGAGGCCGAACCGCCGTACCCCGCCGAACTGTTGGACGTGCTGATCGCGGACGGCGGGGACGCCGACCTCGACATGGGGCCGGGGCCGATCCTCCCCGGCGCCGTCTCCCTGCTGGAGCGGGCGTCGGCGCTGCTGCGCACCGCCCCCGGGGCGTTGCAGGCCGCCGCCACCGCCTGGATCGCGGCCGGCGACCACCACGGGCGCGGCGGCCACCTGGCCGTGGAACTCGCCGAGGCCCTGCGCGGCCGGGAGGCCGAGGCCGCCGTGCTGCTCGCCGCCGGCCTGGCCCGGTGGCCCCACCCGCACCCGCCGCAGCCGACGCTGGACGCCCTCGTCCGCTGGGCCGACCGCCACCCCGACCCGGCCGCCCTCGCCGAAGCCGTGCTGCCGTACGCCACCCACCCGAACATGTGGGCCACCGTGTCGGCGCAGCACGTCCTCGGGCGGATCGGCGACACCCGGCTGCTCACCGCCTTCCCCGCCCCCGAGGGCAAGGCGGTGGTCGAGCTCGCCGCCCGCAGCGACGACCCCGACGTCCACCGCCGGGCCCTGCGGCCGCACGCCTGCTACGGCCACTTCCACGGGCACGACAGGGCCGCTGAGGTCGTCGAGTCGCTCGCCCCCGGGGCCGCCGCCCGGTTGCTGCCCGAGCTGATCGCTCTGCTGGGGGAGAAGCCCGGCCCGGACCTGCTGCGCGCCCTCGGCGGCACCGGACTCACCGACCCCGAACTGCTGTCCCGTATCGAGGAATTGGGTGCCGAACCGGCGCTGTCCCTGGCCGCCGCCGTTGCCGCTGCCCGTCTCGGCGGCGACCCGGGCCCGGCGCTGCGCCTGCTCGCCGAACGGCTGGAAGCCCAGGACGCCGCCCCCCTGGCGGAGGTTGCCCTGCTCGGCCCGCTCGGTGCCCCGCTGGCCCCCCTGGTGGAGCGCCACCTCGCCGACGGCTCCCCGGCCCGGCGCTCGCTCGCGGCCACCGCGCTGTGGCGGATCACCGGCGATCCCGCCCGGGTCGCTCCCGCCCTGCTCGCCCTCGTCCGGGACGGCCTGGCCGACCCGGACGCCCTCGGCACCCTCCGGCAGACCGGCGTCCCGCTCCCGCCGGACGTGCGGGCCCGGATCGAGGAGTGGGCGCACGCGGACCGCCGGGAACTGCCGGGATACCTCCGGAGCGGCCGCCCGGACCGCGAACTGCCCCATGCGGCAAGCCTGTTGCTGGTCGCGGCCGGAGAGGACGAGCATGCGCACGCCTGAGGAACTGCACCTGGTCGACTGGTCGGCCCTGACCCACGGGTACGGCACGGCCGAGGCGGTGCCCGACTGGATCCGGGCGCTGTACGACGAGGACGCGGCGGTGGTCGGCGAGGCGCTGGACATGCTGTTCGAGCAGGCGATGCACCCGGAGACGGTGTACCCGGCGAGCGTCGCCGCCGTCCCGTACCTGGCGCACGCGGCCGTGCACGCCGTCCACCGGCGCGACCGGGTGCTCGCCTTCCTGGTCGATGCCGGGCGCCACCACGACCGGTGGTGGGACGCGGCGGAGGAGCCGGCGCCCGTCGAGGTCTCCGCCGAACTGCCTTTCCTGCTCCGCTTGTCGGACGACCCCGACCCCGAGGTACGCCGGCAGCTGGTGCGGGTCGCCTACTGGGCGATCGGGGACAGCCGGCCGCCCGTGCTGGCAGCCCTGGCGGCCTGCCACCGGGCGGATCCGTCGGAGCGGGTGCGGGCCGAGGCGCTGGAGGTGCTCAGCCGGATCAGCCCCGACCGGGAGGGGCAGCTGCGCGCCGCGCTGGCCGACCCGTCGCCCGCCGTCCGGGCCACCGCCGCGCTCGGCCTGCTGGAGCTCGCCGGGCCGCCGCACCCGCCCGAACTGCTGGACGTCCTGATCGCGGACGGCGGGCACCCCGGCTTCGGCATGCCGTACGCGGTGTACCACTTCGGCATCGACGCCACCGAGACCCGGGTGCGGGCCCTGCTGGACGGCAACCCCGAGCTCCTGCGGGCGGTCGCCGTCTCCTGGGTCGCGGCCGGTGACCACGACGGGCGCGGCAGCCGGCGGGCCGTCGAACTGGCCGAAGGACGGCGCGGGCACGGGACGGAAGTCAGCATGCTGCTGGTCGACGCCCTGGCGACCCGGCACGAACCGGACGTGCTGCGGGAGACGCTGAAAGGCCTCGGCCGCTGGGCCGCCCACCACCCCGACCCGGCCGTCCTCGCCGACGCGGTGCTGCCGTACGCCACCCACCCGAACTTCTGGATCGCCGACCAGGCGCAACAGCTGCTGGGCCGGACCGGCGACACCCGGCTGCTCACCGCCGTCGCCGCCCCCCTCGGCGAGGCGCTGGTCGAACTCGCCGCCCGCAGCGACGACCCCGACGTCCACCGCCGGGCCCTGCGGCCCCTGCGGTGCTACTTCCGCAACCACGACCGGCACAGCCGGGCCGCGGAGGTCGTCGAGTCGCTCACCCCCGGGGCCGCCGCCCGGCTACTACCCGAGCTGATCGCTCTGCTGGGGGAGAAGCCCGGCCCGGACCTGCTGCGCGCCCTCGGCGGCACCGGGCTCACCGACCCCGAACTGCTCGCCCGCATTCAGGAGTTGGGTATCGAACCGGCGCTGTCCCTGGCCGCTGCCGTTGCCGCTGCCCGTCTCGGCGGCGACCCGGGCCCCGCGCTGCGCCTGCTCGCCGAACGGCTGGAAGCCGGAGATGCCGCCCCCCTGGCGGAGGTCGCCCTGCTCGGCCCGCTCGGTGCCCCGCTGGCCTCCCTGGTGGAGCGCCACCTCGCCGACGGCTCCCCGGCCCGGCGCTCGCTCGCGGCCACCGCGCTGTGGCGGATCACCGGCGACCCCGCCCGGGTCGCCCCCGCCCTGCTCGCCCTCGTCCGGGAGGGCCGGCACGACCTGCCCGTGCTGACCGCCCTGCGGGAGACCGGCGCACCCCTCCCGCCGGACGTGCGGGCGCAGGTCGAGGAGTGGGCGCACCCGGAGCGCCGGACGCTGAGCAGGCACGGCCTGAGGGCCGTCGAGGAGGACGACGAACTGTACGACGCGGCCCGCCTGCTGCTCGCCCCGGCCGGAGCGGACGGGCATGCGCACGCCTGAGGAACTGCACCTGGTCGACTGGGCGGAACTGCGCCACCCCGATGCCCCGGACCGGCTCCGGGAGCTGTACGACGGTGACCGGGAGGTGGCCCGTCGGGCGTGGGGCGAGCTGTTCCACCGGATGCTGCACCAGGGGTCGGTGTACCCGGCCGCCGTCGCCGCCGTCCCGTACGTGGCGCACGCCGCCGTGCACGCCGCCCACGGGCGGGCCGAGGCGCTGGAGTTCCTGGCCAATGCCGGGAGCGGGGGCTGCTGGACGCCCCCGTCGGGGGAGCCGCCGGTATCCGCCGAACTGCCTTTCCTGCTGCCGCTGTTGGGGGACGCGGACGCCGAGGTGCGGCGGCAGGTGGTGCGGGTGGCGTACTGGGCGGCGGGGGAGTCGCGGCCGCTCGCGGTGGCGGCGCTGGCGGAGTGCTTCCGGGGCGACGCGTCGGAGCGGGTGCGGGCCGAGGCGCTGGAGGTGCTGAGCCGGCTGAACGGGGAGCGGGCGGGCACGCTGCGGGCGGCGCTGGCCGACGGGGCGCCCGCCGTCCGGGCCACCGCCGCGCTCGGCTTGCTCGAGGAGGCCGAACCTCCGTACCCCGCCGAGCTGTTGGACGTGCTGATCGTGGACGGCGGGGACGCCGACTTCGGCATGGGGCCCTGCGAGTTCTTTCACGGCGTCGGCGACACCGACGGCCGGGTGCGGGAGCTGCTGCGGGGGGATCCCGCGACGGTGCGGGCCGCCGCCGCGAGCTGGATCGCGGCCGGCGACCACGACAGGCGCGGCAGCCGGTGGGCCGTCGAACTGGGGGAGCGGTGGCCGGGCCGGGAGGGCGAAGCCGCCGTGCTGCTGACCGCCGCGCTGCCGCGGCAGCGCGAGCCGCACCCGTACGCACGGGTGCGGGCAGCCGTCGAACGCTGGGCCACCCACCATCCCGACCCGCGGGCGGTCGCCGAGGCCCTCCGGATGCCCGAACCCCACCCGGAGCAGCAGGCCGCCGGGTCCGGCCGGGGCGCACCGGGCCCGCCCGGTTTTGCCCGGCCGATCAGCGACGCCCCCGACCCCGAGGCCGAGGCGCTGGTCGCGCGCGCCGCCCGCAGCGACGACCCCGAGGTGCACCGCCGGGCACTGCTCCCCTACCTGTGCGGCTCCTGCCCGCACCCGCACAGCAAGGCCCCGCAGGTCATCGAGTCGCTCACCCCCGGGGCCGCCGCCCGACTGGTCCCGGAACTGCTCGGGCTGCTGCACACCGCCCCGCACCCGCGCCTGCTGCGCGCCCTCGGCGGGACGGGCCTCGACGACCCCCGACTGGCCGCCAGGATCGTCAGGCTGACCTTCGACGACGATCCGGCGCTGGCCTGCGCCGCCGCCGTGGCGGCCGTCCGCCTCGGGGTCGAGACGCGCTCGGCGCTGCGGATGCTCGCCGCGTACCTGGAGCACGACTGCGACGTCCTTCCGGAGATCGCCCTGCTCGGACCGCTCGGCGCCCCGCTGGCCCCCCGGGTGGAGCGCCACCTGCTGGACAACAGCGCCACCGACCGCAGCCGGGCCGCCGCCGCGCTGTGGCGGATCACCGGAGACCCCGCCCGGGTCGTCCCCACCCTGGCCGCGCTGCTCCGGGACGGCCTGCGCGACCCGGCCGCGCTGGAGACCTTCCGGCGGGCGGTCGCCGCGCTCCCGCCGCAGGTGCGGGCCCGGATCGAGGCGTGGGCGTGCCCGGAGGACGGCGGGGCGGTGCTGTACGGTCGCACGGGGCTCGCGGACGGGGAACTGCTGCGGCGGGCCAGGAGGTCGATGGCCGGAGAGGACGAGCGTGCGCGCGCCTGAGGAACTGCACCTGGTCGACTGGGCGGAACTGGGCCACGCGTTCGGGAGTGCGACCGAAGTCCCCGACTGGGTAAGGGCGTTGTACGGCGGGGATGCGGCGGCGGCCGACCGGGCGGTGGACGGGCTGTTCGGCCGGGCCCTGCACCAGGGGACGGCCTCCTCGGCGGGGGTCGCCGCCGTCCCGTACCTGGCGCATGCCGCCGTGCACGGCGCACACCACCGGGACCGCGCCTTGGAGTTCATCGCCGGGACGGGCGGGACCGAGGAGCACTACTGGTACGAGGAGGAGGACCGGCCCGGCGAGGAACTGGCGGGGCGGGCCCGCGCGTCCGCCGAACTGCCTTTCCTGCTGCCGCTGTTGGGGGACGCGGACGCCGAGGTGCGGCGGCAGGTGGTGCGGGTGGCGCGCTGGGCGGCGGGGGAGTCGCTGCCGCTCGCGGTGGCGGCGCTGGCGGACTGCCTGCAGGAGGACCCGTCCCCGGCGGTGCGGGCCGAGGCGCTGGAGGTGCTGAGCCGGCTGAACGGGGAGCAGGCGGGGACGCTGCGGGCGGCGCTGGCCGACGGGGCGCCCGCCGTCCGGGCCACTGCCGCGCTCGGGCTGCTGGAGGCAGCAGAACCCCCTTACTGTGAACGGCTGTTGGACGTCCTGCTGGCGGACGGCGGCGATCCGGCGTTCCGGATGGCCCGGGACGAGTGGTTCCCCGGCGTCGGCAGCACCGAGAGCCGGGTGCAGCGCCTGCTCGACGCCGACCCCGACGCCACCCGGGCCGCCGCCGCGGCCTGGACCGCCGCTGGGGACCACCATGCGCGCGGCACCCGCCGCGCCCTGCGGCTGGCCGCCCGCTGGCCCGGCCGCGAGGCGGAAGCCCTCGACCTGATGGCCGCCGCCCTGCCGCACCAGCCCGACCGGTACTGGCGGCAGAACCTGCTGTGGGGCCTGGCCGAAGGGGCTGTCCGCCACCCCGACCCGGGCCGGCTCGCCGGGGCGGCGCTCCCGTACGCCGCGGACCCCGACCACCGGATCGCCGAGCCCGCCCAACTCGTCCTCGGCCGCACCGGGGACGCCCGGCTGCTCGGCGCCGTCCCCGACCCGGCCCCGGCCGCGCTCGACGCGCTGGCCGCCCGCACCGACGACCCCGCCCTGCGCCGCCGCGCCCTCGCCCCCTACCGCTCGCCGTACGACGGGGCGGTCCGCGGCGCCGCCGACGAACTCCTCGACGTGCTCACGCCCGCCGACACCGCCGCCCTGCTGCCCGAACTGGTCCGGCTGCTGCGGGCCGCGCCGAGCCGCAAGCTCCTGCACCTGCTCGGCGGCTCCGGCCGCGCCGACCGGCAACTCGTCGACGCAGTGGGGGAGTTGGCCGCCAACGACGGCCACGACCTGCAGGCGGCCGCCGCCGTCGCCGCCGTCCGGCTCGGCGCCGACCCGGGTCCCGCGCTGCGCCTGCTCGCCGAACGGCTCGACCAGGGCTGGGGCGCCCTCACCGAGGCGGCCCTGCTCGGCCCGGTCGGCGCACCGCTACTGCCGCTGGTGGAACGGCACTTGACGGCAAGCGCCCCGCAGGGCCGGGTGGACGCCGCCGAGGCGCTGTGGCGGATCACCGGCGACGCCCGCCGGTCCGTCCCCGTCCTGCTCGAAGTCTTCCGCCCGACCTGGCCCGGCCTGCGCGCGCTGACCGTGCTGCGCCTGATCGGCCGCCCGCTGCCCGCCGAACACCTTGCCCTGCTGGACAGTTGGCTCTCCCCCGGACACCTCGGGCCGAGCGAGGAGGAGGTCTTCTGGCACGACCGCCTCGGCAACCGACTGCGCGCCCAGGCCCGGTTGCTGCGCGCCCAGCAGCCCTGACGCTTCCGGTGCCGTTGGTGCTGTCGGTGCCGTCGGTGCCGTCGGTGCTGTCGGTGCTGTCGGTGCGCCCGGCTAAGGTCCGGCGATCATGAGGACACCCGAGGAACTGGACCTGGTCGACTGGGCGGCGTGGGCGACGGCCGAGGCCCCGGAGTGGATCCGGGCGCTGTACGCCGAGGACGCGGCGGTGGTCGACGACGCGTTGCGGCAACTGTTCCACCACGCGCTGCACCAGGGATCGGTGTATCCGACCGCCGTCGCCGCCGTCCCGTACCTGGCGCACGCGGCCGTGCACGGCGTCCACCGGCGCGGCGACGTGCTGGCATTCCTGGCGGGGACCGGCGGGGCGGAGGAGGTGGTGCACCAGTCCGAGCAGGCGGTACGGGGAGCCGCCCTGGTGGCGGAGGAACTGCCTTTCCTGCTACCGCTGTTGGGGGACGCGGACGCCGAGGTGCGGCGGCAGGCCGTGCGGGTGGCGCGCTGGGCGGCGGGGCAGTCGCTGCCGCTCGCGGTGGCGGCGCTGGAGGACCGCCTGCGGGAGGATCCGTCCCCGGTGGTGCGGGCCGAGGCGCTGACGGTGCTGAGCCACCTGGAGGCCGATCCGGTCGGACGGTTGCGCGCGGCGCTGGACGACCCGGCGCCCGCCGTCCGGGCCACCGCCGCGCTCGGTCTGCTGAGCGGAGCCGAACTCCCTTACCCGGAGGAGTGGTTGGACGTCCTTGTGGCGGACGGCGGCGACCCGGCGTTCCGGGTGGTGCAGGGCGAGTGGTTCCCCGGCGTCGGCAGCACCGAGGACCGGTTGCAGCGGCTGCTGAACGCCGACCCGGAGGCCACCCGGGCGGTCGCCGCCGCCTGGGTCGCGGCCGGTGACCACGACGGGCGCGGCAGCGGCTGTGCGCTGCGGCTGGCCCGGTACTGGATGGGTCGGGAGGCGGAGGCCGTCGCACTGCTGGCGGCCGCGCTGCCGCTCCAGCGGGAGGGGCGCGGGCGGTGGCGGGTGCTGGACTGCCTCGCGGACTGCCTCGACCCCGGGACGGGCGCCGTGGTCGCCACGGCCGCCGCCGCGGCCTCAGCCGCGCTGCCGCACGTCGACGACCCGGAGCAGTGGGTCGCCGAGGCCGCGCAACTGGTCCTGGGCCGGGCCGGGGACCGCCGCCTGCTCACCGCCGTCCCCGCTCCCGCCCCCGCAGCCCTCGACGCACTGGCCGCCCGCACCGACGACCTCGACCTGCGCCGCCAGGTGCTCCGCGACGGGCTCGGCCGCGAACTCCTCGACTCGCTCACTCCGGCCGACGCCGCCCCGCTGCTGCCCGAACTGACCGCCCGGCTGCGGCGCTTCCCGCGTGCGCAGCTCATCCACCGGCTCGCCGAGATCGGCATCGCCGACCCCGAACTCGTCGCGCTGATGGCCTATTTGACGTGGAGCACCGAGCGCGTGCTGTCCCGGGCCGCCGCCGTCGCCGCCGCCCGGTTCGGCGCCGACCCGCAGCTTGCGCTGCGCCTGCTCACCGAGCAGCTGGAACGCGGCGAGCAGGGCTGTCTGACCGAGACCGCCCTGCTCGGGCCGGTCGGGGCGCCGCTGCTCCCACTGGTGGAGCCCTACCTGGCGGCCGAGCACCACCCGCAGACCCGGGTGGACGCCGCCGAGGCGCTGTGGCGGATCACCGGCGACCCGGCCCGCGCCCTCCCGGTCCTCCACGACCTGCTCGCCCTCGACCCGCCGGGCCTGCGGGCGCTGTCGTTGCTGCGCCGGATCGGCCGCCCCGTGCCGGAGGCGCAGCGGTCGCTGCTGGAGTGGTGGTCGACCCTGGAGCCGGGCGAACTGGCCGAGGAGGATCCCTGGTGGAGCCGACGGGACCACGCCCGACTGCGCGCGGACGCCGGCCTGCTGCTCGCCCGGCAGTCCTGAGCGCCCGGGGGCGGTTCGGTAGTGTCGGGCCCATGAGGGCGCCCGAGGAACTGCACCTGGTCGACTGGCCCCGGCTGGAGCACCCCTACGGTGAACTCGCCGATCTCGGGGACCTGCTCCGGGCGCTGTACGGCGAGGACGAGGAAGCGGTCGCCGGGGCGCTGGAGGAGGTGTACTGGGAGGCGCTGGACCTGCGGCCGGAGTTCCCGGTGCGGGCCGCCGTCGTCCCGTACCTGGCGCACGCGGCCGTGCACGCCACCCACCAGCGGGGAGAGGTGCTGACGTGCTTGGCGCTGGCGGCCGGCAAGTGGGCGGGGGACGGCCTGCTCGCGGCCGAACTGCCGGGCCTGCTACACCTGTTGCGGGACGAGGACCCCGAAGTGCGGTACGGCGCGGTCCTGGTGGCGCGCTGGGCCGAGGGGCGGGCGCGGCCGCTCGCGGTGGCCGGGCTGGCCGAGCGGCTGCGGGCGGACCCGGTGGAGCGGGTGCGGGCGGAGGCGCTGGCGGCGCTCAGCCGGCTGGAGGAGGAGCCGGCCGGGCGGCTGCGGGCCGCGCTGGCCGACCGGGCGCCCGCCGTCCGGGCCACTGCCGCGCTCGGACTGCTGGAGGCGGCCGAACTCCCTTACCCCGACGACTTGTTGGCGGTCCTGTCGGCAGACGGCGGCGGCTCCGCCTTCACCGCCGGGGTGGATCTCGGTGTGCTGAAGGTGCGGGAGGTGCTGGACCGGGACGCCGCGAGCACCCGGACGGTCGCCGCGGTCTGGATCGAGGCCGGGGACGTGGACGGGCGCGGCTCCCGGCCGGCCCTGCGGCTGGCCGACACCTGGCGGGACCAGGAGGCGTCGGCCGTCGCGCTGCTGGTGGACGCGCTGCCGCGGCAGCCCGACGGGCACCGGCGGACGGCCGTCCTGGAGGCGATGGCCCGTTGGGTGGCGGCCTGCCCGGACCCGGCGCCGGCGGCCGACGCGGCGCTGCCGCTGGTCGACGATCCCGAGCGGAAGGTCGCCCGGGAGGCCCAGCTCGTGCTCGGCCGGGCCGGGGACCGCCGACTGCTCACGGACGTCCCCCGGCTCGCCCTCGAGGCCCTGGACGCGCTGGCGGCCCGCACCGGCGACCCGGAACTGCGGCGCCGGGTCCTGACGCCGCGCCCGTGCACCTGCGGCCGCTGCGAGCCGGCGGCCCGGGTGAGCGCCGATCGGGTGCTGGCGGCGCTCACCCCGCCGGAGGCGGCCGCGCTGCTGCCCGAACTGCTCGCCCTGCTGCGGGTGCGGCCGAACCAGGAACTGGTTCGACTGCTCGGCGCCACCGGCCGCGCCGAGCCCGAACTGCTGTCGCTGCTGGGCGAGTTGGCTGCCGCGGGCGACCGTTCCCTGGCGCCCGCCGCGGCGGCCGCCGCCGTCCGGCTCGGTGCGGACCCGGGCCCCGCGCTGGGGCTGTTCACCGACCGGCTGGGCGCCGACGGCTGGACCCTGGCGGACGCGGCCCTGCTCGGCCCGGCCGGGCGGCCGCTGCTGCCGCTGGTGGAGGGCCACCTGGCGAACGGGAACGACTGGCACCGGGCGCACGCCGCCGAGGCGCTGTGGCGGATCACCGGCGACCCGGCGCGCGCCGTCCCGGTGCTGCTCGACCTGCTCGTCCCGCTGCCGGTGGGCGTGTTCGCGCTGGACGCGCTGCGCCGGACCGGCGCGCCGCTGCCGCCCGCGGCGCGCGCGGTGGTGCGGGGCTGGGCGGACGGGGAGCGCAAGGTCCTGCGCGGGTCCTACGACCGGAACGGGGAGGACGCCGTGCTGCGCGCGGCCGCCCGGCTGCTGCTCGCCGCGCAGGGCTGACCCGGGAGGCGGAACGGCGACGGCCCGCCGCACCCATGGGGAAGGTGCGGCG
>NZ_JBHUWH010000166.1:0-15079 GCF_042670125.1 Kitasatospora sp. NPDC057198
GGGTCCGGGAGCGGGTCCGGCTGCGGGCGCAGGTGTGGGAGCGGGTCCGGCTGCGGGCGCGGGCGGGCGGCAGAAGCCGCCCAGGTGCATCGGGCTGCCCTGGGCGCGGTACACCGACGGCTGCCCGCACTGCACGCACGGCGCGGCGGCGGCCATCACCAGCGAACCGTCCGGGTGCTGATCGAGCAGCACCGCCTGCCCCTGCCCCTGCCCCTGCTCCGGCCCCGCTGCCCGCACCGCCACGACCTCGGGCTCCGGCTCCACCGCGGCCCCGGGCTCCGGCTCCTCTTCCTGCTCCGCCTCCGGCTCGAGCTGGGCGGCGATGCCTTCGAGCAGGCGGGCGTACGCGGCGCGGCCCTCGCCCTGGGGGTCGCGGCGGCCCTGCTCCCAGGCGGTGAGGGTGCTGGTGCTGATGCCGAGTGCCTGCGCGGTCTCGGTCTTGCCCAGCCCGTACCGCACGCGCAGGCGTTCGCGCTCGGCGGGTTCGGGCAGCGGGACGGCCCGCCGGGGGCCGGACCCGAGCAGGGCGCCGATGGCGTCCGGGGTGCCGGTCACCTCACGCCTCCTTCGCCCGCGGAACGCCGGCCGAACCGGTTCCGCTCCCGTGCCGCACTGCCGGGCGGGGGCCACACATCGTGCCGCTGCACCTCTTCTTGCATCCTGCCGAACGGTCGAACTCCCGCTCAACATAGACACGCTCCGAGCAGCGGCACAAGCAACCCCGCCCCCGAGCCGCCGCTCCCGGCTATCCGCCGACCCTGGCGACCCAGACCGGGAACCACCGCGGTTCCGGCTCGCTCCGTTCCGCCTCGTCGTCGGCCTCCCGGAGTTCCGCCCAGGGCACGACCCCCGGGTCCTCGTCGGCCAGGTACGCCTCGACGATCCGCTCCAGTTTCTCCGTCGGGTAGTACGCGCCGCCGAAGGGCAGCCGGTCCGGGCCCACCGAGCCGGTGGAGCAGCGCAGTTGACCGGCCTGCTCGTCGTGCCAGACGTAGAAGGTGGCCGGCCCGTCGTAGGGCATCTCCGCGATGCGCCGCCGGATCCCGTCCGCGGTGCCGCGGAACGCCGCGACCACCTCGGCGACCGACGGGGCGGGCCCGTCGTCCGGGCCGATCCACCAGGTGTTGGTCTCCCACTCCTCCGGCGGGTGGCCGGGGTTGAGCACGAGCGGTTCGTCCGCCACTTCGGCGATCCAGGTCAGCAGCACCCCGCGAGCATGCACCGCCCACCATCCGTCCGCACCCCGTTTTCCCGGACCGGTCGCTCGGCTGTTCACCGGGTGAAACCCTCGGCGCACTCGTGACACTTCAACGCCAGATCGTGACTCTGAGTACACGAAGCGGCCGCCCGAGTGACGGAACGTCATGAAAGACGGGCGCCCGCGTACCCGGCCCGCCCGGGTCTCGTTGGGTGGGACATGGAAAAGATGATCACTCGCGCCTCGGTCGGGCTGCTGCTCCTGACCGTCACCGCGAGCCCCGCGAACGCGGCCGGCGCCCAGCGCTCCGGCGCCCACCTGGTACGCGGGCAGGGCGTCGCAGCCTGCCCGGCCGACGCGTTCTGCCTCTACGAGCACGAGAACTACAACGAGCAGGAGCACGGCCGGATCTGGGTCTTCGAGCAGGAGAAGCGCGGCGCCACCACCCCTCGACTGGACCTGACCCGCACCGGGGTGCTCGGCTTCGGACGCTCGGCGGTGGCCAACGACAAGGACTTCGTTACCGTCCGGCTGTCACCGAACGCCTGCTCCACGGTGCACAATCCGGCCCGCGACTGGGAGTACCTGATCTTCCTCCCGGACAGCGGATACCCGGAACGCACCGCCCGCGTACCCGACCTGAGCCGGGCGAAGGGCATCCACCACACCGCGCGGGAGGTGGACGAACAGGGCCGCCAGGTGATCTCCGGACGCACCCTCGACCTGGACAACCGGGCCCGCTGCCTGCTCTTCGACGAGTCCACCCCCGGTCTGTGACGTTCCTCCCGGAACGCCCGGCCCGTGTGGCCAGCCCGTGTGGCCAGCCCGTGAAGCCCGTTCGTGAAGCCCGCTCGTGAAGCCCGCTCGTGAAGCCCGCTCGTAGCGTCCCGGCCGTGACGCCCCCTCAACGGTTCCCGGCCTGACCCCGCAGGCCCCTCTCCCCGTCCCACCTCCCCGCCCGGCCCCCGCCACCGCCGCCCAGCGGGTGCCGTTCCCCTCCCCGACCGTCCCCCCGCCGCTGCCTCTTCCCGGGAGGAAGGGGAAAAGATCCTTCCTGGCGGGAGAGAGGCGGATCAGCGGTCGGACGTTCGGCCGCCGCAGGGGCCCGGCGCCCCGACCGGAGCACCGGGCCCGCCCGTCACCGGCCGGGGTGGTGGACGAACACGTAGCTCTCCCGGTCCAGTTCGGTGATCTCCACGCCGAACGCAGCCGGCACCAGGACGTACCCGCGCAGCAGGTCGGTGACCCGGGCCGAGAGCGTTCCCCTGGCCTCGGCGCTGCGGCCGGCCAGGAGCTTGATCTCCACCAGCACCACGGCCTCCGTCGAGGTGCCGTCACCGACCAGGTGCCGTGCGGCCGGGCGCACCAGCGTCTTGCAGTCGCCCACCCGGGCGTCGATGACCTCGGGGATCAGTTGGTGCACCTCCTTCGCGAAGCCCAGCGCGTCGAATTCCAGGCCCGGCGAGTGGTCGATCAGGATCTGCGGCACCGCGGTCGTCCTCCCCGGATCGCCGGCTCCACCGGGGCCTTCCCGGATCGCCGTGTCCGTGATCCAGAACATAGTCCCGCGACGACACTCCCGGCGGGCATACTGACGCAATGCCCGACCGCCGCCCGCCCGATGCCATCGAGCCCCCGGACCCGTTCGAAGGTCTGGTCCTGGACGAGGACTTCGTCCGCGCCGCCACCGTGAACGAGCCGTCCGCCCGGGCCCGGATGCTCGCCGAACGCTGGCGTCGTGAGCCCCCGGTCGACCCGGGCGGCCGCCGCTGGTCCGTGGACGGTCCGGCCGGCTCCCGCCGGAGCCGCTCCGGGCGGACCGGGCGGACCTGGCGTTTCCTCCGTCTCCGTCGGCCGCACCGCCGGAACGGCGAACCGCTCGGCCCCCGGTTCCGCATGCTCAGCCGGGGCGAGCGCTGGACGGCCGTGCTCGGCACGCTGATCGTCCTGCTGGTGGTCGGCGGGCTGCTGTTCGGCCCGAACCGGGCGCACACCCCGCAGATCGCCGCCTCCGACGCCCGGCCGGGAAGCCCCCGGCCCGCCGCCGACCGGGCGCTCCCGGGCGGCGGCACGTTCGCCGGAAGCGAGTGCGGGCAGCACGGCTACCACCGTTTCCCGGCCGCCGCCGAATCGGTGCCCACCGGGGAGTCCGCCGGCCCCTGGCTGCGCCTCGCCTCCTACGGGTACCAGAAGACGGGCTCCGACCGACCCGGCGAGCTGGTCTTCGACCTGGAGTTCGGCTCCGGCTCGGACACCGCGCTGGCGCTGGCCGCACCGCTGGGCAGTGCGGGCGTCGCGGTCGAGATCGAGGGGCCCGACGGTGTGGTGGCCGCCGCGTACGGACTGCCCGGCACGGTGCAGGGCGCCGCGCACACCCCCGACGGCCGGGGCTGGCTGGTCACCGGGGACGGCGCCGCCGCCCACGTGGTGCTGCCCGCCGCCGCCCTCTGCCCCGGCGTCGACGCGCAGGCCCTGGCCTCGGGTCTGATGCCGGTGACCGACGGCGGGAACACCATCACCGGGCCCGCGCCCTACACCCTCACGGTGTCGGTCGCCGACGCCGAGGTCGCCGAACTGCGCCGCGTCGCGGGCACGGAACTCCACGGCGAGGTCCTGGCGGCCACCAACCAGCTGCCGAAGCCGACCGCGAAGCCGGTCTGACCCGCGGGAAGGCCCTCCACGGAGCCCCCGGCGGCACGCCTCCGCGGCACACCTGCGCGGCACGGCTGCGCGGCACGCCTCCGCAGCACGGCTGCGCGGAGCGCCGGAAGGGACGCCCGGGAAGCGCCTGCGACGGGCGCCGCCGGGGGTTGTCCGCCCGACGGGGGTGGGGGTACCCCCACCCCGAAGCCACCTGCCGCCTTCATGGTGGGTGACCTGCGAGTTTCCTAGCGTGGACAGTGTCCCGGAGCAAGACCGCCGGGGCGCCGTCTCCGAGGAAGGCTCCACCATGCCGCCCCGCCTGCGCCGCTCCGCCTCCGGCCGGCCCGCACCGTCCGCCGCCCCCGGGCCCGCCCGGCCCGCCACCGGGCAGCCCGCCGTGGAGTTGCGCGCGGTGCACCGCAGCTACGGGCGCGGCGCGAACGCGGTGCGCGCGCTCGACGGCGTCGACCTGGTGCTCGAAACGGGCACCTTCACGGCCGTGATGGGGCCGTCCGGCTCCGGCAAGAGCACCTTCCTGCAGTGCGCGGCGGGCCTGGACCGGCCGGACGCGGGCCAGGTGCTCCTGGCCGGCCAGGAGATCAGCTCGCTGAACGAGGACCGGCTGACCAAGCTGCGGCGCACCCGGATCGGTTTCGTCTTCCAGTCCTTCAACCTGCTGCCGTCCCTGACGGTCCTCCAGAACGTGCTGCTGCCGCAACGCCTGGCCGGTCTGCGGCAGGACCGCGCCCGGGCCCAGGAACTGCTGTCCCGGGTCGGGCTGGGCCAGCACGCCTCGCGCCGCCCCGGGCAGCTCTCCGGCGGACAGCAGCAGCGCGTCGCGCTGGCCCGCGCCCTGGTCACCGGCCCGGACGTGATCTTCGCGGACGAGCCGACCGGCGCACTCGACACCCGCAGCGCCCACGAGGTCCTCGGCCTCCTGCGGGACGCGGTGGACGGCCTGGGCGCGACGGTCGTGATGGTCACGCACGATCCGGTCGCCGCCTCCTTCGCCGACCGAGCGGTCTTCCTGGCCGACGGCACCCTCGCCGGTGAGATCCGCCATCCCGACCCGCGCTCCGTCGCCGACCGGATGCTCGCCCTCTCCGCCACCCCCGTGACGGCCGCCGCGTGACCAGCCGCCCCGTGCCCCTCACCGCCCGCCCGGCCGCCACCTGCCCGGCCGCCGCCTGCCCGGCCGCCACCCGCACCTCGGAGCCGACCGCATGAGCAACGGACTGGCCCGCGCCGCCGTACGCTTCCGCCCCGCGTCCTTCGCGGGCACGTTCCTCGCCCTGCTGTTCGCCTCGGCCGTCGTGACGGCCTGCGGCGTGCTGCTGCAGACCGGCCTGACGGCGAGCGTCCCTCCTTCGAGGTACGCCGACGCACCGATCGTGGTCGCGGCGGACCAGCAGGTGAGGTCGACCGTCAAGAACGGCGAGGACACCGAGACGGTCACCCAGTCCCTGCCCGAACGGGCCCGGCTGGACGCTGGACTGACCGCCACCGTGGCCTCCCTGCCGGGCGTCGGCCGGGCCCTGCCGGACTCCGCGTTCCCCGTCTCGGCCACCGGCACCGGCCACCCCGCCCCCTCCGGGCCGTCCGGCCCGTCCGGCCCGTCCGGCCCGTCCGACGGGAACGGGCGGTCCGACCGCCCCGGAACACCCGACGCGTCCGGGTTCACCGGCCGGGGCTGGAGCGCCCTGGGCATCGCCCCGGACGAGCGGCTGGCCGAGGGCCGGGCGCCCGCCGACGGCGAACTGGTGCTGGACACCGCCAGCGCCCGCGCCGCGCACCTCGCCCCCGGTGACACCCTCGCCCTCGACACCCCTGCGGGCAGTGCCGCGTACCGGATCTCCGGCCTGGCCGAGGCGCGGCCCGGTTCGGCCACGGTCTGGTTCTCCGACTCCACCGCCGACCGGATCTCCGGGCACCCGGGCCGGATCGACGCGATCGCGGTGCGGCCCGCCCCGGGCACCGACCCGCGGGCCCTCGCCGCCGAACTGCGCCACTCGCTGGACGAGCGGGCCCAGGTCTCGACGGACCACCGGCGCGGCGCGGTGGAACAGCCCGCGCTGTACGGGGCCAAGGAGATGCTGACGGGGATCGGCGGGTCCTTCGGCGGGGTCGCGGCCATGACGGCGGTGTTCGTGGTGGCCGGGACGATCGCCCTGGCCACCGGCCAGCGGGCCCGCGAGTTCGCGCTGCTGCGCACCATCGGGGCGACGCCCCGCCAGATCCGCCGGTCGATCGCCGCGGAGGCGGCGCTGGTGGCCCCGGTGGCCGCGGCGATCGGTGTGCTGCCCGGTCTGGCGCTGGCCCGCTGGTGGTTCGGCGAGCTGGTCTCGCGCGGTGCGGTGCCCACCGACGTGGTGCTCGGGGTCGGCCCGCTGCCGGCGCTGGCCGCCGTCGGGGCGTGCACGGTGACGGCGCTGACGGCCGGGTGGTTCGCGGCCCGGCGCAGCGCCCGGATGCGGCCTTCCCAGGCGCTCGGCGAGGCAGTGGCGGGGCCGGGGCGCCCCGGGGTGGTCCGGACGGTGACGGGCGCGGTGTTCACGGCGGGTGCGGTGGTCTTCGCGGTCGTCGCGGCCAACCTGACGGGGGAGGCGGCGGCGAACACGGCGCTGGGCGTGGTGCTGTGCTTCCTGGTGGCGGTGGCGCTGCTCGGCCCGTGGCTGGTGCGCGGTGCGGTGGGCCTGTTCGGCGTGCTGCTGCGGGCGGGCGGGGCGCCGGCTTCGCTGGCCGCGGACAACGCACGGGCCTCGTCCCGGCGGTTGGCTTCGGCGACCGTGCCGATCGTGATGGTGACGGCGTTCTGCGGCACGCTGGTGTTCCTCCAGTCGAGTCTCCAGCACACCGCGGCCGAGCACGTCCGCCAGGGGCTGACGGCCGACCAGGTGGTGACCGCGCGGCCCGGCCTTCCGGGTCTGCCCGCGGGCACGGTGGAGCGGGCCGGGCAGGTTCCCGGTGTGGCCGCGGCGGTCGCCCTGCAGCCGACCGGGCTGGTGTACCAGCAGTCCGGCGACGTGCTGGGCACGGCCACCGCGCTGGGCGTGGACGGTGACCCGGCGGCCCTGCCGTCGGTGCTGGACCTGGGCGTCACGTCCGGTTCGCTGGCCGGCCTCTCCGGTTCCGCGGACACGATCGCGCTGGACGCCACGCTCGCCGACAGCCTCGGCGTGCGGGTCGGCGAGCGGGCTCCGCTCTGGCTCGGCGACGGCACCAGGGTCGAGCCGACGGTGGTCGCCACCTACAGCCGGGGCCTCGGTCTCGGCGAGGCGCTGCTGCCGGGTGCCACCGCCGCCGCGCACAGCACCTCCCCCTATCCGACCCGGCTGTTGGTGGCGCAGGCCCCGGGGACGGACCGGGCCGCCACCGCCGAGGCCCTGGCCGGGCTCGCCCCCGGCGGGCTGTCGGTGACGGACCGCCGGGGCTACGCGGCGCAGGCGGACCGGCAGCGTGATCTGAGCGGTTGGGCGAACAACGTGATGGCCGCCGTGCTGGCCGGCTTCGCGGCGCTGAGTGCCGCCAACACCCTGGTGATGACGGTGCTGGACCGCCGCCGCGAGATCTCCCTGCTGCGGCTGGCGGGCACCACCCGCCGCCAGGTCCGCGCGATGCTCCGCTGGGAGGCCCTGCTGATCGCCGTGATCGGCCTGGCCACCGGCGCCGCCATCGCCTGGACCACCCTCACCCCGATCACCCGCGCCCTCACCTCCTCCTCCCCGCACGTCCCCCTCGGCACGGCCCTCCCGCTCGCCGCCGGAACGGCCCTGCTCTGCCTGGCCGCCACCGCCCTCCCGGGCCGCGCCCTGCTCCGCTCCCGGCCCGCCACCCGCTGACGGGCCCGGTCCCGCCCGAGCCGCGGGCCGTCCTCCCCCTCCCGGGGAGGGCGGCCCGCCGGGCGTCGGCGCACCGCTGTCCGGGCCGTCCCGCCGGGTTCAGAGCACGATCGGCCGGTAACTCAGCAGCTCCGCCACCATTTCCTCCGGTGTCGCCCCGTCCCGCCCGTGGAACAGCACGTCGACGGCTCTCGGGTGCGCCACGTTGACGGTCAGCACCCGCAGGTACCACTCGCTCTCCGGCTCCGCGGCCAGCGCCCGCCGCACGAGTTCGGCCAGTTCCCCCACCGTGACCCCGTCCACCTTCGGACGCGCCGGACGGGCGAGTTCCAGGGCGAACTCCTCGAGGCTCCGGCTGCCGTAGTAGGCGAGGAAGTCGTACGGCGCGCGGTCGTGCCCCGTCCTGGCGTTGAACGCCCGGACGGCGGCCGCGGCACCCGGGGCCCCGGCCCGCACCAGTTCCCCGACCCGCTCGATCTCCCGTTCCAGCTCCGCCCGTTGCCGCTCCGTCACCACGGGAGGCAGCAGTTCCGCGCGCAGTTCCACCCGTCTCTCCCCGTCTCTCCCGCTCTCGCTCGCGAATCCCGTCCAGCCTCCCACCCCCCTCCGACGGCCACCCCCTCCCCGGCCCCGGAGCTAGAGCGGGGCTGACGCCCCACGACCGCCTCCGACGAACGGTTTCGACGGATCGGCACGACCGGACAGGCGTGTCGGATATGAACTCTGGGGAACGCGCGTGGAGTTCTGGTCGAGCGCCTCCGATCGGCTCCGCCGACGACTCGAGTACACGTGGAGCGGGGGGCGGAGGGGCAGCGGTGCGTCCGCAGACTTCGGCCGTGTCGACGGGAGCACTCCCCCGGTGTCCCGGTCAGGGTGTCGGCGGCGCGTAGTGGCGGGCGAGATCGGTGGCGAGGTCGCGGAGGCGGTCCCTGGCTTCGGCGGGGCCGTGCACGGTGACGGCGCTCCCGAACGGCAGCAGTGCCCGCACGTCCTCCAGGTGCAGGAAGCGGATCGTCACCCTGTGGCCGTCGAAGGTGTCGTCGTGGTCTCCCAGGACGAGTCGTCGGCCGAAGATCCGTTGCGCCCGCCCGATCTGGTGCCGGTCGATGGTGGCGCTGACCTCCACCGAGTGGTCGTGCTCCCACTGGTCCATGAGCGTTGCCGTGACGGTGGCCAGGGTCTGGCCCGTGCGCAGCCGTCGTGGCCGGTCGACCTCGTTCCAGGTCGTGATCCGTTCCAGTCGGTACATCCGCGGCACTCGGGCACAGTCGGCGATGAGGTACCAGGCGCCGGCCTTGGCGAACAGGCCGTAGGGATCGACGACCAGGTCGCGCGGGGAGGGTGAGCGTGCGCTGTCGTACCCGATCCGCAGCCGGCTGCCCCGCCGCACCGCGCCGATCAGCGAAGCCGGGGCCGTGCCGGATGCCTGTCCCTGGCGCCAGGGACGGCTGTCCACGTGTACCACCTCGGTGAGCGGCAGGAGTTCATGAACCCGGCGTGTCTGTGCGGCGGCGATCTTGGAGAGCGCGCGGCGGCTCCCGGCCGAGGCGTCGAGCTCCGCGCGCTGCTTGTCGTCCAGCCCGGTGAGCAGCAGGTGGTCACGCTCGTCCGGGGTGAGTCGCGCGAGGTCGAGTCCGGTCCCGGGCACCATGGTCACCCCTCCGAAGCGGCCCCGGTGTGCGATCACCGGCAGGCCGGCGTCACGGAGCCAGTTGAGGTCCCGGGTGATGGTGCGCAGCGACACCCCGAGCGCGGAGGCGAGTTCCTGCGTGGTGGCGCCCTGTCTCGATTCGAGGAGCAGCATCAGGTTGAAGAAGCGGTCCGGGGTCACATCCTCGATCTTCACAGGAATTGCGACAGGATGCGGCGCATATTCCGGCCAGGCTGGTGGTTGGGCGACGACGACCTGTCCGTCCGCCGAGCGGGTGCTCCCACGCGCCCCCGATCCGAAAAGGTGCTCGCGATGAGTGACCGCACGACCGACGCCGAATCGCCGGTGCTGCACCACCCGGGCTCTGCCGAGTACGACGGGCACCGGGCCGGCTTCCAACTGCGGGAGCAGCACCGGCCGGCCCTCGTGGTGGCGGCGCGGGGCGTCGGTGACGTGGTGGCGGCCGTCCGGTACGCCGCGGACGCCCGTATGCCGATCGCGGTTCAGGCCACCGGACACGCACTCGCCGGACCGCTGGCCGGCAGAGGCGTGTTGGTGTCGACGCGGGGGATGGACAGCGTCGACGTCGACCCGGACGCCGGCACCGCACGGGTGGGCGCCGGAGCGCGGTGGCGCGACGTGATCGACGCCGCCGCACGCTACGGCCTGGCGCCGCTGTCCGGGAGCCTGCCCGGTGTCGGCGCCGTGTCCTACACGCTCGGTGGCGGCATCGGGCTGATGGCCCGTCGCTACGGCTTCGCCGCCGACCACGTCACGCGCTTGCAGCTGGTCACCGCCGACGGCTCCCTGTTGACGGTCTCGGAACATGAGGAGGCGGAGCTGTTCTGGGCGCTCCGCGGCGGTGGCGGGAACTTCGGCATCGTGACCGAGTTGGAGATCGCTCTGGTGCCGGTCGCCGAACTGGTCGGCGGCGCTCTGATGTTCGACCTGCGCAAGACGCCCGACGTGGTCCCCGCCTGGTTGCGCTGGACGGCGACCCTGCCCCCGGAGATGACCTCGGCGTTGACGGCGCTCGGCTTCCCCGGTCAGCACCTGGCCCACGTCCAGATCGCCTACCTCGGCTCGCCTGCGGAGGCCGACGAACTCGTGACCCCGCTGCGGGCGTTGGAACCCGTGCACGACAGCCTCCAAAAGATCCCTTACCAGCAGTCGCACACCGTGTTCGGTGAGCCGGACCAGCCGTACGCCTATCTCGGCGACAACGTCCTGCTGCGGGCGATCGACGAGGAGCGCCTCCGCGACGCCGTTGCCGTCTCGGCGCCGGACCAGCCGCTTCCCTCCGTCCTCACGGTTCGCCACCTCGGAGGGGCGCTGTCGGCTCCGCCCGAGGTGCCGAACGCGGTCAGCCACCGCGAGGCGAAGTACCTGCTGTGTGCGGTCACCCCGACGGCCGGGCCGAACGCGGAGCGGGCGCGGGCGCTGCACGGCGATCTGTTCGCCGACTGGTCCGCGGACGCCGTGGGCAGCTCGCCGAACTTCACTTTCGGACGCCCCGACCGACGTACCGCCGCGGAACGGTTCGACGCCGCGCACCGTGACCGACTGCTGCGGCTGGCGCGCAGGCACGACCCGGCCGGACTGCTGCACCCCAGCTTCGTCATCGCCTGACCACCTCCTACGAAAGGCCGGCCCACGGGCCCGGTCCACGCTCGGACCGGCAAGCACCGGTGCTGGTTCGCCGGCCCGATCGCCTTCCAGTCGGTCAGCGTCGCCGCCACCTCGTACCTGCCGGCGATCAGTGCGGACCTGATCGACAACGGTCTGTTGCACTACGTACTCGCGGAACTGCATCGGGCCGTACATCCGGATCCGCTCGGCCTTTCGCTGGTGGTGCGGGTTGTCCTTGCGCTCCTGGTAGACCTCGGCGAGCCGGGCCTTCGCCTTGTCCTGGGGTGGTGGACCCGGACTCCTCTGTCCGGCGTCCGGCCGCGCTGCCGGCAGTGGTCGGGCCCCGGGGTCGGGCCGTCATGGTCGGCCGAGCAGTTGGGTACCGGCGGTGCTCTCCGTCCGGGCGGTGAAGAACTCGGTGAACCCCTTCACGAACTCCTCCTCGGTGATCTGTCCGTCCCCGTCGGTGTCCAGTTGGCGGAAGCCGTGGGTCAGTTCGGCCGGGTGGACGCGGGAGCCGCCGAACAGGGCGCGGTACTCCTCGGCGTCCAGCAGGCCGCTGTGGTCGAGGTCGGCGGCGTGGAACATGGCGCGGACCGCGATGTGCAGGCCGCGGTCGAGGTAGGCCGGGTCGCGGTCGACGCCGGCGAGCATCGCGGTGACGAACTCCTCGCAGGAGATCCCCCCGTCCCCGTCGGCGTCCGTGGTGGTCAGCAGGTGGCGCCACCAGGTGTCGAAGGCCGCGTACACGGCGGATTCCCCGGCCTGGTCCAGTTCCAGCGGCCAGCAGACGTTGTGCGCCATCGCCTCGAAGTCGGCGGAGGTGAGCCGTCCGTCCCCGGTCTGGTCCATCACCTGGCGGTAGAAGGCGGCGATCCGCGCCGGCCGGTTGTCCCGGCGTGGTCGTGACGCGCGGACCTGTCGTGGCGCGCGGACCTGTCCTGGTGCGCCGGTCTGCCGCGGCCGGGCCCGGTCACCGTTGGGCAGCGTGCGGTAGCGCAACCGGTCGGGCAGTTGCAGCGCCACCGTCCGGGCCCCGCGGTGGACGACCCGGGAGAGCACTGCCGCTCCCCGGCTGCGCGGCAGGCCGAACTTGGCGCGGAACTCCGGTGGCAGGTCGGCCAGCGTGAGCGCGGTCAGGAAGCGGGCGACGAGTCTGCGCAGCAGCGGCCAGGCGGAGCGCAGTCGGCCGAGGCGGCGCGGGGCGGGTGCGCGGGTCAGGACGGTGTACAGCATGTCCTGGGCGGCTTCGGTGAGTTCCAGGGTGTCCCGGATGGTGGCGCGGATGTATCCGGGGACGTCGGCGGCGGTGGGCGGGAACAGTTCGTCGGGCAGTTCGAAGGCAGTGCAGACCTCGCGGAACTCCCGGTAGAGCCTGTCCAGTTGGGCGGGGCGCAGCGGGCGGCCGGAGAGTGCCCGCAGGGCGGTCATCGCCTCGTACAGGGTCACCAGCACCCAGACCCGGACGGCGGGGTCGAGCGCGGTGTAGGGGCGGCCCCGGTCGTCGGTGCCGGCGATCCGGCGGTGGCTCCGTTCGAGTCGTTGGATCTCCCGGCGCAGTGCCTCCTGGTCGGACTGGTCGGAGAAGAACAGGCGGCGGCCGCTGTCCATGGTGTGTTCGATCCGCCGCCACGGGTGGTTGCGGTAGGTGGACAACTGGCTGACCCCCGCGGCGACCGCCGGGTGCGCGTTCTGCAGGACCAGCAGTCGCCAGGCGACCAGCGCGATCCGCCGCTCGCCCAGGGTGCGGCGCAGCATCGAGTCCGTTCCGGCCCGCGCAGCGGCCGCCCCGCTCGCGCCGCCGGTGCCGTCGGCACTGCCGGTGTTCGTCCTGGTCGTCTCCGCCACGGTTCGCTCCCCCCTGGGCGCTTCGGCCCGATCCGTACTGCTTTCGTCTCGTCGGCAACCCTAGGGTCCGCAGGGGCGGGAACCTTGTCGTACAGAAGTCAAACCACCCCGCGGAGCGAATCTTCGTGCGATTCTTCACTCCTGCGAGCGGAGCGCGATCAAGCGGAGTTGACGCCGGGTCAGGAGCCCTGCGGGAAAGGCCAGGAGGCCGCTGAGCGCGCCGCCCCGCGGGCCGGGGTCAGTCCCACCAGAACGACCAGCGTTCCGCCCCGACCAGTCCGGCGGCGTACTCGGTGAGCGTGCCCGCGCCCTGGAAGACGTTGTCGGGGCAGAACGCGAAGTGCTCGGCGGCGATCCGGAGCGCGCTCCGCGTGTCCTCGGGCGGGGCGGGCACGCTCAACTCCAGTTCCGCGAAACCGGCCTGGACCAGCCGGGTGCCGTAGCGGCGCTCCCAGTCCAGCAGGACGGCGGACACCTTGGCGATGTCGTCCTCGTGGTTGGCCGGGCCGCACCACCCGCAGGCGGTCAGCGACTCGGCCCCGCCGGCGGCGGCGACCAGGCCGATCCGCAGCCGCGCATCGCCCGCGAACAGTTCCCGGGCGAGCGCCCGGGCCGCCCCGTCGGGATCGCCGACGCTCCCGGGGGCGGGCGCGGGGCCGGGCCAGCCGTCGAGGAACGGGGCGACGGCGCGCCCGAGTTCGGAGCTCTCCTCCGGGTCGAGCGGTTCGCCGTCGGAGTCCACGAGCGTGGAGTACTCCCAGCCGGTGCGCAGCAGCGCGGCCGGGTCGTACCAGTCCGGCTCGCTGGCGGAGACGGTGCTCAGCTCCCCCGTCCCCCAGGGCCGGAACTCCTCCTCCCCGGCCCGCAGCGGAGCGAGCAGCAGCGGCCACAGACCGCTGCGCGGGTGCTCCCGGTGCAACTCCTCCCACAATCCGAACGGCGCCGGCCCGTCGCTCAACCAGAGGACGGGAGCCGCGCCCTCCCCGCCCCCTTGGGGGCTGACCAGCCGTCCGGTCAGCAGCAGGTGGGCCACGGCGCCCGGGTCCCCGCCGGGCAGCAGGGGCGCAGATCACGCTCGACATCGGTCATGCGAACACGCTAGCGACCGCCGGTGACGCTCCCCGCCACCTCGGCGTCCACCCGCGCCGCGCCGCACAACCGCCCACCGCCCACCGCCCACCGAACGCCGGGCACCGAAACGCCGACCATCGGGCACCGGGCACCGAAACGCCGACCATCGGGCACCGGGCACCGAAACGCCGACCATCGGGCACCGGGCACCAGCGGCACCGGGGTCAGCCCGCCCCCGCCGCCCCGCGCTGCGCGGCCGCGTCGAGCATCCGGTGCTCGAGGCCGAGCCGCCGGTAGAGCCCGATCGCCGGTCCGTTCCAGGCGTCCACCATCAGCGCCGCGCGCGGTGAGCGTCCGAGGATCGTGCCCAGCACCAGCCTGCAGGCCGCCGCCGCGTGCCCGCGGCCGCGCCCGTGCACGGGGTCGCTGACGACCCCGGCGAGCAGGCCGACGGCCGGGGCGGGCCAGGCGTCGGCGGCGAGGGCGGTCAGCCGTCCCCGCTCGTCCCGGACGCCCGCCCAGGCCCGGACGCCCGGCCGGTGCGGATGGGCGTGCGAGGCCGGGAAGTGGCGGTCGATCAGCTCCGCGGCCTCGTCCAGCTCCCCGGGGGCGAGCCAGTGCGCGACGGGCCCGCCTCGGGCACTGCCCTGGGCGCTGCCCCGTCCGTCCCCCGCGCCGCCGCCGTCCGTTCCGGCCCTCGCCGTCCCGCCGGCTTCGTCGAGCAGCGGCGGGCCAGCCGCGGTGCGCTGCATCCACCCGAAGCGCCCGGACAGTTCGAGGGCGTCGCGGCGGGCGCAGAGTTCGGCGAGCAGCCCGGCCTCGCCGAACGGGCGGTAGCTCGGGCCGACGAGGGCCATCAGCTCGTCCAGCAGCGGCAGCAGGTCCTCGACGGGGCCGCGGACGGCGATCCGGTCACGGCCGGAGAGGTCGGGGGAGGCGACGGCGACGGCACGGCCGCGGGCCCAGGCGCGGGCGCTCCCGGTGAGGCCCCGGGCGGCCCAGAGCAGCACGCTGTCGTCGTCGGTGGCGGCGCGGAGTTGCTCCTCCGTGGTCAGTTCGAGCACGCACCCATTCTGTACCGGCCCCGCCGGGCGCTCCGCCCCGGGGCTCGCCGGGAGCACCCGGGCCCGGCGCCGTCGCACCGTTCCAGGAGCACCTGGAGGCAGCGCTCCAAGCGGTCGGTGGGCACGGGCGTGGGGA
>NZ_JBHUWH010000167.1:0-15045 GCF_042670125.1 Kitasatospora sp. NPDC057198
TGCGGGCTGCCGCCGACGTCCGGGACGAGGCCGATCCGGGTCTCCGGCATGGCGACGGCGGAGCGCTCGGTGACGATCCGGACGGCCGCATGGCCGGAGAGGCCGACGCCGCCGCCCATGGTGATGCCGTCCATCAGCGCGACGTACGGCTTGGGGTAGCGGGAGACCAGCTCGTTGAGCGGGTACTCGACCCGGAAGAACGCCCGGGTGCCCGCGCCGCCGAGCTTGGCGTCGTCGTGCACGGCCCGGATGTCGGCGCCCGCGCACAGGCCGCGTCCGCCCGCGCCGCCGAGCAGGACGGCGCTCACGCCGTCGTCCGCGGCCCAGGCGTCGAGGGCCGCGCGGACGGTCTCCAGCATCGGGCGGGTGAGGGAGTTGAGGGCGCGCGGCCGGTTGAGGGTGATCCGCCCGAGCGGTCCGCTCCGCTCGATCAGTACGTCCTGCTGGGCCTCTGGGGTCGCCATGGCGTCGCTCCCGCCTGTCGGTTGGTACGAAGATCTTCCGCTGCACCGTACCGGGCCCGCCCGGCGGGTCGGCAGGCCCGGTACGGCGGCGGGGCCGCTGTCAGCAGGGGCGCAGCGGCGTGGCGAGCAGGACGGGGGCGGCCGGGACGAGCGGGCGCGGGGCGAAGCCGCAGAGCGTCACCGGGTGCGGGGTCAGCGGGGCGGCCTGGGCCTGCGGGACGGGCATCAGCAGGTTGGCGGCGGCGAGCGCGGCTCCGCAGACCAGGGTGCGCAGCTTCATCATGGGGTCCTCCGGGGAAGAGAGTCGTCCGTGAACGGGTCGCGGCCGTCCCCTTCGGCGCCGGGCGTGGGCGGCCCGGCTCGGGGGAGGCCACTGGTTCTGTGTCGGGACAACTTCTAGTGGCGGAGGGGTTTGCGGCCGCGGAACCTCACCCGTTCGGCGGCGTGCTGCGGACGCGCCGTTGACGGTCCGGGGACATCGGAGCCGTCGCGGGCGCGTCCGCCGGCGGGTCAGCCGGTGACCGTCCCGGTGACCTCGCCGAACCCGACCCGCAAGCCCCCCGGCCCGGGGGCGGTCGCGCTGATGGACACCTCGTCGCCGTCCTCCAGGAAGGTGCGACTGGTGCCGTCGGGCAGTTCGAGGGGGTGCTCGCCGTTCCAGGTGAGCTCGATCAGCGCGCCCCGGGTGTCCGGCTCGGGGCCGGAGACGGTGCCGGAGGCGTACAGGTCACCGGTGCGCAGGCTCGCGCCGTTGGCGGTCAGGTGGGCGAGCTGCTGGGCGGCGGTCCAGTACATGGTGGCGAACGGCGGCCGGGAGACCGGGTGCCCGTTCAGCGAGACCTCCAGCGCCAGGTCCAGGCCCCAGGGCTCGGCCTTGCGGTCGTCCAGGTACGGCAGCGGCTCCACGTCGCGCTCCGGCGGGGCGACCCGGGCGTGCCGCAGCGCGTCCAGCGGCACCACCCAGGGGGAGAGCGAGGTCGCGAAGGACTTGCCGAGGAACGGGCCGAGCGGCACGTACTCCCACGCCTGGATGTCGCGCGCGGACCAGTCGTTGAGCAGGCAGACGCCGAAGACGTGCTCCTCGAAGCCGTCCAGCGGGACGGGGCTGCCCATCGAGCTGGGCGTGCCGACCACGAAGGCCACCTCGGCCTCGATGTCCAGCCGGCGGGACGGGCCGTGGCTCGGCGCGGCGTCGGCGGGGGCCTTGCGCTGGCCGTGCGGGCGCACCACCGGGGTGCCGGAGACCACCACGGTGCCGGAGCGGCCGTGGTAACCGATCGGCAGGTGCTTCCAGTTGGGGGTCAGCGGCTCCTGCCCCGGGCGGAAGATCTTCCCCAGGTTGGTGGCGTGGTGCTCGGAGGCGTAGAAGTCGACGTAGTCGGCGACCTCGAACGGCAGGTGCAGCCGGACGTCGGCCAGCGGCAGCAGGCAGGGCTCGACGTCCGCCCGGTGCGCCGGGTCGGTCAGCCAGGAGGTGAGCGCCGCGCGCACCGCCTGCCAGGTCGAACGGCCGGACGCCATCAGCGGGTTGAGGCTGTCCGCGTCCAGCAGCGCGGACGGCGCGCCGACCGCCCGGGCGGCCGCCCCGGCGTCCAGCACCAGCTCGCCGATCCGGACGCCGATCCGCCGCCGGCCGGGCCGGTCGGCGGCGGTGAACACGCCGTAGGGGAGGTTGTGGACGCCGAACGGGGAGTCGGCGGGCAGGTCGAGCCAGGTGGCGGTGGTGCTCAAGGGGTCTCCAGGAGGCCGAGTCGGGCGAGGTCTTCCAGCGGCTCGGCGATGCTACAGGTGCCGAAAGAGGTGAACGAGGCGCGGACGGCGGCGATCTGACGTTCCGTCAGCGACTCGACGGCGGTGGCCAGTCGGGCGCCGTCCCGCTCGGCGAGCAGTTCGACGGCCTGCGAGCGGTCGGAACTCCCGGCCGCCAGCAGCAGGTTGAGGAAGCCGTGGTGCTCGTAGCCGGTGCCCAGGTCGGTGTGCCGCACCGCGTGGTGCAGCCCCGCCGTGTACTTGTACGGCAGGGCGCGCTCGGCGCAGCCCAGCAGGAAGCCGGCCAGCTCGGTCACGGACGGGAAGGCCGCGTGAGCCAGGCCACCGGTACGGAACTTGGCGCGGTAGCGGGTGCCGGCCAGGGCGTCCAGGCCGTCCTCCAGCCGTTCCGAGCGCGGCAGTTCGACGGCCGCGCCGACGCCCTCCGGCAGCAGCGCGTCGAGTTCCGCCACCGCCGCCCGGACGTCCCCGCCCGCCGCGTACTCGACGGTGGCGACCCGCAGGCCGTCCGCCGCCTTCAGCGTCTCGGCCAGCCGGCCCGGACCGACCACCAGGCCGACCGCGAACTCCGGCTCCAGCGCGCGCAGTTCGGCCAGGGCGTCGACCGGTGCGAGCAGCGGGCCGACCGCCCCCGCGTACCAGGCGGCGCGGTGCGCCCGGTGCGCGGGGACGGCCCCGGCCAGCGGCAGGTCGCCGGGCGGGAAGACCGCCGCGTCGTCGAACAGCCCCCGGTACAGCTCGGGTACGTTCATCGCCTCGCCCAGGTCCACGCGTAGTTCGGGTCCTCGCTGGCGGTGGCGGCCTCGCCGAGCTCCAGCGGGCGGAAGGTGTCCACCATCACCGCCAGCTCGTCGAAGAACTCCACGCCGATCGAGCGCTCGTACGCGCCCGGCTGCGGGCCGTGGGTGTGGCCGCCCGGGTGCAGCGAGATCGACCCCTGTCCGATGCCGGAGCCCTTGCGGGCCTCGTAGTTCCCGCCGCAGTAGAACATCACCTCGTCGCTGTCCACGTTCGCGTGGTAGTACGGCACGGGGATCGACAGCGGGTGGTAGTCCACCTTGCGCGGCACGAAGTTGCAGATCACGAAGTTGTTGCCCTCGAACACCTGGTGGGCCGGCGGCGGCTGGTGCACCCGCCCGGTGATCGGCTCGTAGTCCGCGATGTTGAACGCGTACGGGTACAGGCAGCCGTCCCAGCCCACCACGTCGAACGGGTGGTTCGGCACCGTGTAGCGCGTCCCGACCACGCCCCCCGGACCGCGGTGCTTGACCAGCACGTCCACCTCGCCGCCCTCGACCAGCAGCGGCCCCTCGGGGCCGCGCAGGTCCCGCTCGCAGAACGGCGCGTGCTCGAGCAGCTGGCCGAACTTCGACAGGTAGCGGCGGGCCGGGGTGATGTGGCTGTTCGCCTCGATGCAGTACGCGCGCAGCGGCCCGTCCCCGGTCGGCACCCAGCGGTGGGTGGTGGCCCGCGGGATCAGCACGTAGTCGCCCTGCCCGACCGTCAGCGACCCGAACACTGTCTCCAGCACGGCCGTCCCGGACTCCACGTACACGCACTCGTCGCCCAGCCCGTTGCGGTACAGCTCGCTGGGCGCGCCCGCCGCGACGTAGGAGATCCGGACGTCCGCGTTGCCGAGGACGAGCCGGCGGCCGGTGACCGCGTCCGCCGACTTCCACTCCTCGCCCGGGAACAGCTCGTGCAGCTTCAGGTGGCGGGGCAGCAGCGGGAGGTTGGCGGTGGTGGACTGATCCGGCAGCTCCCAGATCGCGGCGGCCGTCACCGCCGAGGGGATGTGCCGGTGGTACAGCAGCGAGGAGTCCGAGGAGAAGCCCTCCTCGCCCATCAACTCCTCGTAGTACAGCCCGCCCTCGGGGGTGCGGTGCTGGGTGTGCCGCTTGGGCGGCACCGAGCCCAGCTGCCGGTAGTACGCCATCGCCCTGCTTCTCCCTGTCGTCCGTGCCTAGCCGTCAGAGGTTGCCGCGCCGGTCCTGCTCGCGCTCGATCGCCTCGAACAGCGCCTTGAAGTTGCCCTTGCCGAAGCCCAGCGAACCGTGCCGCTCGATGAACTCGTAGAAGACGGTCGGCCGGTCGCCGATCGGCTTGGTGAAGATCTGCAGCAGGTAGCCGTCCTCGTCGCGGTCCACCAGGATGCCGCGCGACTGCAACTCCTCGATCGGGACGCGGACGTGGCCGATCCGCGCGCGCAGCTCCGGGTCCTCGTAGTACGAGTCCGGGGTGGAGAGGAACTCCACGCCGCGCGAGCGCAGCACGTCCACCGTGGTCAGGATGTCGTTGGTGGCCAGCGCCATGTGCTGGCAGCCCGGACCGGTGTAGAACTCCAGGTACTCGTCGATCTGCGACTTCTTCTTCGCCACGGCCGGCTCGTTCAGCGGGAACTTCACCCGGTGGTTGCCGCTCGCCACCACCTTCGACATCAGCGCCGAGTAGTCGGTGGCGATGTCGTCGCCGACGAACTCCGCCATGTTCACGAAGCCCATCACCCGGTTGTAGAACGACACCCACTCGTCCATCCGGCCGAGCTCGACGTTGCCCACCGCGTGGTCCAGCGCCTGGAACAGCCGCTTCGGCGCGCCCTCCGGGCGGACCACCGTCGACTCGCGGGCCACGTAGCCCGGCAGGTACGGGCCGGTGTAGCGGGAGCGGTCGACCAGGGTGTGCCGGGTCTCGCCGTACGCGGCGATCGCCGCGCGGCGCACCGTGCCGTGCTCGTCCGAGACGTCGTTCGGCTCCTCCAGGATCGTGGCGCCCTGGGCGCGGGCGTGCGCGATGCACTTGTCCACGTCCGGGACCTCCATCGCCAGGTCCACCACGCCGTCGCCGTGCCGGCGGTGGTGGTCCAGCAGCGGGCTGTCCGGCGACACGCCGCCCTCGATCACGAACCGGCAGGAGCCGGAGCGCAGCACGAACGACTTGCGGTCCCGGCGGCCGGTCTCCGGGCCCGAGTACGCCACCAGCTCCATGCCGAACACGGACTGGTAGAACTGGGCCGTCTGGGTCGCGTTGCCGACCACGAAGACGACCGCGTCCTGCGCGGTCACCGGGAACGGGTCGGTCGAGGCGTCGTACTCCACCAGGCCCACCAGGGTGCGCAGCTGCTCGGCCGTCAGACCGGCCTGCAACTCCTCGGGGGTCAGTTCAACAGCGGCGTCGGCGGTCATGGGGCATTCCTCCACGTCGAGGTCGGTTGCGCAGAGCTTGCTCCTGCTCGGGGAGGTGGGCAACAGGTCCGGATCCGGCTGCTCAATGTGTACAAGATGAGCAGCGCGGGGGTGCTTCGACTGTACGGATTGCTCAGTGCACCGGGCGCTCGCCCCCTCCGCCGGTCGGCAGCCAGCGGACGAACCAGCGCGCCGCCAGGTCCGCCACCGCCTCCAGCGCCCCCGGCTCGGCGAACAGGTGCCCGGCGCCCGGAACGACCTGCAGGGCGCTCGGGCCGCGCAACTCGGACGCCGCCCGCCGGTTCAACTCCACCACCTCCTCGTCCGCGCCGCCCACCACCAGCAGCGTCGGGACGCCCACCAGCGACAGCCGCGCCGCCGCCAGGTCCGGCCGGCCCCCGCGCGAGACGATCGCGGCCGGGGCGGTGTCCGGCTCGGCCGCCGCCCACAGCGCCGCCGCCGCGCCCGTGCTCGCCCCGAACCAGCCGTACGGCAGGCCCGCCAGCGCGTGGTGGCGCAGCACCGTCCGGGTCGCGGCGACCAGCCGCCCGCCCAGCAGCCCCGGATCGAACACCTTCCACGGCTCCGCCGCCTCCCCGGGCGTCAGCAGGTCGAACAGCACCGTCGCCAGCCCCGCCCGGTGCAGGCGCTCCGCCACCGCCCGGTTGCGCGGACTGCCCCGCCCCGAACCGCTGCCGTGCGCGAACAGCACCACGCCCAGCGCGTCCGCCGGCACCGCCAGCTCGGCCGGACCGGCGGCCAGCGGCACCTCGTACCCGGCGCACCCGCTGCGCCCGGTGCGCCCGGTGCTCCCGGTGCTCTCCGGGCCGGGGGAGGGCTCCAGTGCGGCCAGCACCTCGGCGTCCGCGGTCTGCCGGAAGTCCCGGTAGAACTCGCCGACCGCGCGGAAGTCCTCCGGCGCCGACACCGCCACGTACGCGTCCGCCGCGCCGCCCAGCCGCTCCGCCCAGTCGTGCGGGGCCACCGGCACCGCCAGCACCACCCGCGCCGCCCCGCGCGCCCGGACGATCCGGCAGGCCGCCAGCGCCGACGACCCCGTCGCCACCCCGTCGTCCACCACCAGCACCGTCCGCCCCGCCACCGGCACCGGCTCCCGGCCGCCGCGGTAGGCCGCCGCCCGCCGGGCCAGCTCGGCCCGCTCGCGCGCCTCCACCGCCGCGAACGCCTCCGGCGTCACCCCCGCCGCGTCCACCACCCGCTGGTTGACCACCCGCGCGCCGTCCTCGCCGACCGCGCCCATCGCGACCTCCGACTGCCCCGGAACGCCCACCTTGCGCACCACGCACACGTCCAGCTCGGCGCCCAGCGCGGCCGCCACCACCGCCGCGACCGGGACGCCGCCGCGCGGCAGGGCGACCACGACCGCGCCGCGCAGCTCCGGCGCCCTTGCGAGCAGGGTCTCAGCGAGGCGGTGGCCCGCGTCCGTGCGGTCGGTGAAGTGCATGGCGGAACCTCTCCACCCTCCACGGTACGCGCCCCGGTAAGGAAAAAATAAGGACAAACCGGTGGGTAGCGTTACATACCGCCCAGGGTGGGTAGCGACCAATTGGCTCACATGTCCCGACTACGAGGAGGTGGTCCCGGTGTCGACCCACATGTCGTCGGGTATGGAACACCATCCGGACATCCTGGCCCTGCGTGAACACGCGGAGCGCGTCACATCCACCACCGCCGGCCAGGGCACCGAAGCCCTCGCCATCTGCGCCGGCCTCTTCCTGGCGATCTCCCCCTGGGTGGTCGGCTTCTCCGGCTTCACCGGCCTGACCATCAGCAACCTGGTGCTCGGCATCGCCTACGCCGTCCTGATGGCCGGCTACGGCTCCGCCTTCGGCCGCACCCACGCCCGCGCCTGGGCGTGCGTCGCGATCGGCGCCTGGACGGTCATCGCCCCCTGGGCGGTCAACGGCGGCGCGCACGTCCGCCGGACCATCCTCACCAACGTCATCACCGGCGGAGTCATGACCTGCCTGGCCCTGGCCGCGGTCGGCATGGTCTTCGCGGGGATGACGGCACGCCACAGCAGGTAGGGGGTGGAGAGGGGCTCAGAAGAGCACCTTCAGGGGCTCGGGGAACGGCGAGTCCGTGCTGCTGACGGTCGGAGCCCATCGGAGGTTCGTGCTGCTGCGTGCAGTAACAGAACCGGAAGCCGATGCGCGCTCCGGCAGTGAACCGCCAGCAGACCGGGCCTCGCCGTTCCCCGAGCCCCTGGTTTGTTCCCCTTCGCCGTTACTGGTCATTCGGGGCGGGTCATCCGCAGGACGTCCAGGGCCTCGTCGAGTTGGGCCTCGGTGAGCAGGCCGCGGTCGACGTAGCCGCGGTCGAGGACGACCTGGCGGATGGTCCTGCGTTCGGCGAGGGACTGCTTGGCGACCTTCGCCGCCTCCTCGTAGCCGAGGTAGCGGTTGAGGGGGGTCACCACGGAGGGGGAGGACTCGGCGTACTCGCGGGCGCGCTCCGCGTTGGCGGTGATGCCGGAGACCGTGCGGTCGGCGAGCAGGCGGGCGGAGGTGGTGAGCAGGCGGACGGACTCCAGCACGCTGCGGGCGATGACGGGGAGCATCACGTTGAGCTCGAAGTTGCCGCTCGCGCCGGCCACCGTGACAGTGGCGTCGTTGCCGATGACCTGCGCGGCGACCATCAGGACCACCTCGGGCAGCACGGGGTTGACCTTGCCGGGCATGATCGAGGAGCCGGGCTGGAGGTCGGGGAGGTTGATCTCGGCGAGGCCGGTGCGCGGCCCGGAGCCCATCCAGCGCAGGTCGTTGGCGATCTTGGTGAAGCCGGTGGCGATCGTCCGGAGCTGGCCGCTGAGCTCGACCAGGCCGTCGCGGGCGCCCTGGGCCTCGAAGTGGTTGCGGGCCTCGGTCAGCGGGAGGCCGGTGGCGCGGGCGACCTCGGCGATGACGGCGGCGGAGAAGCCGGGCGGGGTGTTGATGCCGGTGCCCACGGCCGTTCCGCCGAGCGGGAGTTCGGCCACCCGGGGGAGCGTCGCCCGCAGCCGTTCGACGCCGTACCGGACCTGGGCCGCGTAGCCGCCGAACTCCTGGCCGAGGGTGACGGGGGTGGCGTCCATCAGGTGGGTGCGGCCGGACTTGACGACCTCCGCGAACTCGGCGGACTTGGCCTCCAGGGCCCGCGCCAGGTGCTCCAGAGCAGGGACCAGCTCGTGCAGGACGGCGCCCGTCGCGGCGACGTGGATCGAGGACGGGAAGACGTCGTTCGACGACTGCGAGGCGTTGACCTGGTCGTTGGGGTGCACCGGGCGGCCCAGCCGCTCGGCGGCCAGGGTGGCGATCACCTCGTTGGCGTTCATGTTGGAGGAGGTGCCGGAGCCGGTCTGGAACACGTCCACCGGGAACTGGTCGTCCCAGCGGCCCTCGGCGACCTCCTCGGCGGCCGAGCGGATCGCCCCGGCCGTCTCCCCGTCCAGCACGCCGAGTTCGGCGTTGACGGTGGCGGCCGCCGCCTTGATCCGGGCCAGCGCCGCGATGTGGGCGCGCTCCAGGCGCTGCCCGGACACCGGGAAGTTCTCCACCGCGCGCTGGGTCTGCGCCCGCCACTTGGCCGCCGCCGGGACGCGGACCTCGCCCATCGAGTCGTGCTCGACCCGCCACTGCCCGTCCTGCCCGTCCTGCCGCTGCGCCTGCTGGTCCTGCTGTCCGTCCGCCATGGTCGGTACACCTCCTGGACCGGTCAGCCTTCCACGGGCGCCCGGCATTCCCGGCGCGCCGCGGCCGCGTGTCGGCGCACCCGGCCCGCCGTGGCGCCCTTGACCGGGCGGCGTACCGACCGGTAGGGACAGCGGTGGCACACCCCGCAACCCCGCACACCCCGCACGCCCGCTCGCACCCTCCGAGGAGCCCGCCCATGGCCACCGCCCCCGCTGTCACGACCCCCGACCCGCTCGACCTGCTCGGCGTCGACGAACTGCTCACCGAGGACGAGCGGCTGATCCGCGACAGCGTCCGCGCCTTCACCGACCGGCACGTCCGGCCGCAGCTCGCCGAGTGGTACGGGGCCGGCACCTTCCCGGTCCGCGAACTCGCCCCCGAACTCGGAAAGTTGGGCGTCCTCGGGATGCACCTGGAGGGCTACGGCTGCACCGGGTCCACGGCCACCGAGTACGGGGTGGCGTGCATGGAGCTGGAGGCCGCCGACTCGGGGCTGCGCAGCTTCGTCTCGGTGCAGGGCTCGCTGGCGATGCGCTCGATCCACGCCTTCGGCTCGGAGGAGCAGAAGCTGCGCTGGCTACCGGAGTTGGCTGCCGGCCGGGCCGTCGGCTGCTTCGGCCTGACCGAGCCGGAGGCCGGCTCCGACCCCGCCTCGATGCGCACCCGGGCCCGGCGGGACGGCACCGACTGGGTGCTGGACGGCACCAAGACGTGGATCACCAACGGCTCGGTCGCCGACGTCGCGGTGGTCTGGGCGGCCACCGAGGACGGCGTGCGCGGCTTCCTCGTCCCGCGCGGGACGCCCGGCTTCACCGCCCACGACATCCCCGGCAAGCTCTCGCTGCGTGCCTCGGTCACCAGCGAACTCGCCCTCGACGGCGTCCGGTTGCCCGCCGAGGCGCAGCTGCCGCAGGCCCGCGGCCTGCGCGCCCCGCTCTCCTCGCTCGGCGAGGCCCGCTACGGCATCCTGTGGGGCACCGTCGGCGCGGCCCGCGACTGCTACCGGACGGCCGTCGAATACGCCCGCGACCGCGTCCAGTTCGGCCGGCCGATCGGCGGCTTCCAGCTGACCCAGGCCAAACTCGTCGAGATGGCACTGGAGTTGGAGAAGGCGTACCTGGTCGCGGTGCGGATCGGCCGGCTCAAGGACGAGGGCCGCGCGCAGGCCGCGCACATCTCCTTCGGCAAGCTCAACAACGTCCGCGCCGCGCTGGAGATCGCCCGCACCGCCCGCACGATCCTCGGCGCCAACGGCATCACCACCGCCTACCCGGCGCTCCGGCACGCCAACAACCTGGAGTCGGTGCTCACCTACGAGGGCACCGCCGAGATCCACACCCTGGTCCTCGGCGAGGCGATCACCGGCGAGTCCGCCTACCGCTGAGCGGCAAAACCGGTGGTGGGGCGGGGAGTCGGACAGCCAGGATGGGCGGCATGACGACGCGGCAGCCCGAGACGACCACCCTGTGGCGGCCCACCGGGCCCGAGGAACTGGCGCTGGTCGAGGCGTCCGGGTGGCGGGCCTGGCCGCCCCGGCTGCCCGAGCAGCCGATCTTCTACCCGGTGCTCAACGAGGACTACGCGATCCGGATCGCCCGGGACTGGAACGTGCCCGCCTCCGGCGTCGGGTACGTCACCCGCTTCGAGGTGGGGACGGAGTTCCTGCGGCGCTACCCGGTGCGCCGGGCCGGCGGCGAGACCATTCTCGAACTGTGGGTGCCGGCCGAGGAGTTGGCGGAGTTCAACCGGCACCTGGTGGGGGAGATCCAGGTGGTGCGGGAGTACCGGTGAGTCCACCGGGTGGGAGTCCCGGGTCCGTCGGAAGGCGGGGTTCCGGGGGGCCGGGTACGACTTCAGGGGGACCGGGGTCGGTACCTGGTGCGCATGGATCCCGGCGGCGGGGGCCGCCACGATGGAGGGGACGGGACACGCGAGAGGGGCGAGGACGATGCGGGGCGGACGGGCGGCGACGGTGGTGCTGGGGGCGGCGGCCGCGGTGATGCTGCTGGTGATGGTGGCACCGGCCGCCGTCCAGCAGCTGCGGGACCGGATGGACCACACCGCCCGCTACCCCACCGGGGCCGCCGCCAAGGCCGAGCGCGGCAGCGCGGCGCCGGGCTGGCTGCCCGACTCCGCCACCTCGGTCGTCCTGCTGGGCTCCGACCGGCAGGGCGACCGGCTGATCCGCGCCACCCTGCCGGAGCGCGCCCTGCCCGCCGCCTGCACCGCCGGCAGCCCGCTCGGCAGCGTCCACCTGCGCGCGCCCTGGTTCCCGGCCGACACCCCGCAGCGGGCCACCGCGCACTGCGGCCTGTACGACGTCGCGCTGGTCGGCGACCAGCTCTACGGCTGGCAGGACGCGGCCGTGGTCGCCGCCAGCCGCAGCACCGCCCCGGCGAACTGAGTTCTCGGCTTTTCCACGGGCGGCCGGATGGGGTGGGATGGGACGGAGCGCGTGTCCCGCCCATCCCCGAGGAGCCCCATGCCAGGCCCGACCGTCGGACCCGACGGCGACCAGACCGCCCCCCTCCGGCCGCGGGGGGTGGCCGCGGAGACCCCGCAGGGCGCCCCCTTCGCCACCGCCACCGTGATCACCCTGGGCAGCCTCGTCGCGCTCGGGCCGTTCACCACCGACCTGTACCTGCCCGCACTGCCCGACCTGACCGCCGACCTGCACTCCACCGCACCCGCCGCCCAGCTCACCCTGACCGGTTCGCTGCTCGGCATGGTGATCGGCCAGCTGCTGTTCGGCCCGCTCAGCGACCGCCTCGGCCGCCGCCGCCCGATGCTGGCCGGCCTCGTCGCGTACACCGCCGCCAGCCTGCTGTGCGCGTTCGCCGGCTCGATGCCGGTGCTGGTCGCCGGACGGGTGGTGCAGGGCGCCGCGGGCTCGGCCGCGCTGGTGATCGCCCGAGCGGTGGTCCGGGACCGGCTGGAGGGCGTCGCGATGATCCGCTTCCTGGCCACCATGGGCCTGATCTCCGGCCTCGCCCCGATCGTCGCCCCGCTGGCCGGCGCCCAACTGCTGCACGTCACCGACTGGCGCGGCACCTTCGTCGCACTGGCCCTGCTCGGCGCGCTGCTCACCGCCGCCTGCGCCCTCGGCCTGCGCGAGACGCTGCCGCCCGGACGGCGGCACGGCGGCGGCCTCGGCACCACCGTCCGGGCGATTGGCGGGCTGCTGCGCGACCGGACCTTCCTCGGCTACCTGCTGACCGGCACCTTCGCCTTCGGCGCGCTGTTCGCGTACGTCGGCGGCTCCTCGGTGGTGCTGCAGGAGGTGTACCGGATCACCCCGCAGACCTACAGCCTGGTGTTCGCGGTCAACTCGATCGCGCTGCTGGCCGTGACCCAGCTCAACGGCCGCTTCCTGGTGCAGCGCCACTCCGAGCGGACGCTGCTGCCGGCCGGCCTGGGCGCCGCCGCGGCGGCCGGTGCCGCCGTGGTGCTGTGCACCACCGTGTGGGACACCGGCCTGGCCGGGGTGTGGCCCGCGCTGACGCTGCTGATGGCCTCGATGGGCGTCATCCTGCCCAACGCCAACGGCCGGGCGCTGACCATGGCCCCGCACGCCGCCGGGTCCGCGTCCGCGCTGCTGGGCACCGGCACCTACCTGTGCGGCGCGGTGGTCGCCCCGCTCAGCAGCCTGGGCGGGCACCCGTCCGCTACGGCGCTCGGCGCGGTCGTGCTGGGCTGCGCGCTGCTGGCGCTGGGCTGCTACCTGCCGCTGTGCCGGAGCAGGTGACCGCCCGCCGCTGACCCGTCCGCGGCCGTCCCGCCCGCCGCGGAGCGGTCTGGCCGGCGGCGGACGGGTGCCCGCGGATCAGCTGTGCGAGCCCCGGCGGCGGCGCACGGCCACCAGGATTCCGGCGCCGAGCGCCAGGGCCGCGGCACCGCCGGCGGCGATCCGCGTCGTGTCGCCCGCGCCGGTCTCGGCGAGCTCGGCGCCCTGGTGGGCGGCCTGCGTGGTCGGCGCGGCGCTGGTCGGGGTGGCGCTAGTCGGCGCGGCGCTGGTCGGGGTGGCGCTCGGCGTGGTGCCGGTCGGAGCGCCAGCGGTGGGCGTGCCGGTGCTGGTGTCGGCGGTCGCCGAGGCCGAGGCCGACGGGGAGGCCGAGGGCTGGGCCGACGGGGAGGCCGAGGCGGCGCTGTCCACCACGGCGAAGTCGTGGAACGCGTATCCGGTGAACTGCGTGCAGACCCCGGTGCCGTTCTGGTCGGACGCGGGCTGGTCGGAGGAGTCCCAGGGGAGGAACGTGTCGCTGTCGTCCTCCAGGAGCGCCGACCCGCCGCTCTCCGTGGCCTGGTACTTCCCGACGCGCGCCTCGGCGGTGGCCGCGATGCGGAGCGTGAGCGTCAGCGAGGCGCCCTTCGGGATCTGGTACTGCCCGGAGTTGATGATCGAGGAGAAGTCACCGGTGCCGAAGTCGACCTTCCTCCACTCACCGCCGGGGGCCTTGATCTCGACCGCGAAGGAGCCGGCCGGCAGTTCGGCCTCCAGGTAGGCGACGTAGAGCGAGGTCCGGAAGTCCTTGACGTCGTGGTCCACGGAGTTCTGGAAGGTGACGGTCGACTCCACGGCCGGGCCGCCCTTGACCAGCTCGGCGGGGAATCCCGGCCAGGTGGTGGTGAGTTCGGGGTGGTTCTGGACGCCGCCGGCCGGGCGGTTCCTAGTGCCGCGTCAGGCAACCTTCGCCCGTCGCGACGCCCGGCACGCCCTCTCGCCGCACCGGCCGAAAACCCGAGTACATCCAGTACGAGGGCTTCCGGCCGGCACGCCGACAGCACGCACCAGGGGGGCACCTCCCAGCCCCCCTCGGGGCTGGGGGAGCCGCTCCTTCACGGCAAAGGTTGCCTGACGCGGCACTAGTGCGCGCTGCCCCGGGCCAGGAGTTGGGCCCGGGTGGTGGCCGCGAAGCTCGGGCCGGCCGCGGTGGCGGTCGCGTCCGCCGTGGTGCCGCCCGGCTTCTGGGTGCCGGAGACGGTCAGGTAGACGTACCGGCCCACCGAGGCGTGGGTGTTGGCGCAGCCGGTGCTGGTGCAGTACGAGGCGTGGCCGCTGGGGACCAGGCCCTGCACCTGGCCCTTGAAGCCCGCCATCACCGCGTCCGCCTGCGCCTTGCTGTCCAGTACCGCGACGCCGATGGTGACGGCGCTGTTGCCCGAGGTGTAGGTCACCCGGAGCATCGACCGGCAGCCCTGCGCCGCCAGCACGTCGCCCAGGCCGCCGGTGGTGGCCTGGTAGCAGGTCGCGGTCTGGGCGTCGGCCAGCCTGGTCCAGGTCTTGCCGCCGATCTGCATCGTCGCGGCGGGCAGCAGCCCGGCCGGGGTGAGCGGGGCGGTGTCGGTGGCCGCCGAGGAGATCACCGTCAGCGGGTCGGGCGGGGCTGCCGGGGCGGAAGAGGCTTTCGCGGAGGGCGACTTGCTCGGGCTCCGGCTCGCGCTGCGCGAGGGCGAGGCGGACGCCGAGGGCGAGGGGGAGGCGGACGGCGAGGGGGAGCCGCTGGGCGACTCGGCGGGGGACGGGTCGCCGCTGCTGTCGGGCTGCTGCGGCGGGAGGGAGGTGGCCTCGACCAGGACCGTCGGATCGGCCTTGGGCTTGCCGGAGGAGGAAGAGGCGGTGGCCGCGACGGCGGTGATCCCGCCGACCGCGACGACGGCGGCCAGGACGCCGCCGGCGGCCTTCATCCGTTTGCGCCGGGAGACTTCGCGCTGGTGCTGGTCGGCGAGCGCGGCCCAGTCCGGTTCGTCGAACTGCACCTGCACCTGCGGTTGCGGCTGCACCTGTCCCGGCGGCTGTCCCGGTGCCTGTCCCGGCAGACCCGGCTGCCCGGGTGCCGGCGGCTCGCCCTGGTTCGTTCCCCACCCGTTGGTCATGGACGATGATCCTAGAACACCGGTTCGCACGGGCCGGGCCCGGACGGTGGCGGAGTGCCACCG
>NZ_JBHUWH010000168.1:0-15017 GCF_042670125.1 Kitasatospora sp. NPDC057198
CCGTTCGCGGGGTCCGGCCCTCCGGCCGTTCCCCGCGCGGTTCAGGACCGGACGGCGCCGGTGACCATCCAGTGGCCGGTGCGGACCCGGCCGACCAGGAACGCCGCCCGGGACAGCATGAACAGGTTCATCGCCCACCACAGCCCGGCCAGCCCCAGGCCCAGCGCGGGCACCGCCAGCGCCGCCGGGACGAACACCAGCAGCGTGGCCAGCATCGCCCAGGCCAGGTAGCGGCCGTCGCCGGCGCCCATCAGCACGCCGTCCAGCACGAACACCAGCCCGCCCACCGGCTGGGTCAGCGCGGCCAGCAGCAGCGCGGTGGACAGCTGGTGCTGCACCGCCGGGTCGGAGCTGAACAGCGGGACGTACAGCGGCCGGCCCAGCACCATCAGCAGCCCGAACAGCACGCCCGCGCCCAGGCCCCACTCGACCATCCGCCGGGTGGCCGCCCGGGTGCCGGGCAGGTCGCCCGCGCCCAGGTAGCGGCCGATGATGGCCTGCCCGGCGATCGCCACCGCGTCCAGCGCGAAGGCGACGAAGGACCAGACGGTCATGGTGATCTGGTGGGCCGCCACCTCGGCGTCGCCCAGGTTCGCGGCCACCGCGGCGGCCAGCAGCAGTACCGCGCGCAGGCTCAGGGTGCGCACCAGCAGCGGGCCGCCGGCCCGGGCCGAGGCGCGGATGCCCGCGGCGTCCGGCCGCAGCGCGGCGCCCTCCCGGCGGGCGCCGCGGACCACCACCACGACGTACACCGCGGCCATCGCGTTCTGCGCGATCACGGTGCCCCAGGCGGAGCCGGCCACGCCGAGCCCAGCGCCGTACACCAGGCCCAGGTTGAGCAGCAGGTTGGCGGTGAAGCCGCCGATCGCCACCAGCAGCGGGGTGCGGGTGTCCTGGAGGCCGCGCAGTACACCGGTGGCGGCCAGCACCAGCAGCATCGCGGGGACGCCGAGCGCGCTGATCCGCAGGTAGGTGACGGCGTACGGGGCGGCGGTGGCGGAGGCGCCGAGCAGTCGGGCGGCCTGCGGGGCGAGCAGCAGGGTGAGCGCCACCAGGCCGGCCGAGAGCAGCAGGGCCAGCCAGATGCCGTCGACGCCCTGCTGCACGGCGGCCCGCCGGTCGCCGGCCCCGATCCGGCGGGCCACTGCGGCGGTGGTGGCGTAGGCGAGGAAGGCGAACACCCCGACGACGGTGGTGAGCGCGGCGGAGGCGACGCCCAGGCCGGCCAGCTGGGAGGTGCCGAGGTGGCCGACGATCGCGGAGTCGGCCATCAGGAAGAGCGGTTCGGCGACCAGGGCGCCGAAGGCCGGGACGGCCAGGGCGAGTATCTCCCGGTCGTGGCGGCGGCGTTCGGCGGCGGCGGGGGACCTGACGTGCATGGGCCCAGCCTACTCATCCACAGGTAATGGGTGAAGAGGTTATTGGACTCTTACTGGCGCTGTGGACGGACGCCGCGTCGAACACCCCTTCGGGGGCGCCCCTGCTCGTGTGAAGAATTTCTCATGCACAGGCTAAGTGGGGAGTAGTCCCAGGTCAGCGAGTTGACATTGGGGCGATTGGATGGTTATCCACAGGGTTGTGCACAGCTTTGGCGGGGTTCTCCACAGGCTGTGGGCGGTTGTCCACACCCCCTGTGGATAACTTTCCGGTGCACCGGCGGCCCGCGGCCCGCCCCGGGCCGGACCCGGCGGCCGTTCAGGGCCGACCCGCGCGGGGCGGGCGGTGTCGGCTCGGTACCGTAAGAAGGACAGGCGCCGAAGGACGGTACGCCACCGGACCGGCCCGCACCACTCGCACGCTCGCTGATCGGGGAACACGCGTGACCGGCCCCCAGTACGACGACCACGACGCCCCGCCGCCCCCGGAGGACGACTGGCAGCCGTCCGACGACGCCTTCCCGCTGGACGCCTTCCCCGACGTCCCGGGCGACCGCCTGCCGGTCTCCCGCCGGTCGAACACCCCGGCGGGCCGGGACGGTTCGGGCCCCGGCGGCGGCTCCGGCTCCGGCGGCGGCTCCGGCGGGTCCGGAGGCTTCCAGCGGCGCGACGGCGGCAAGGGCGGGGACCGCTTCCCCGGCAAGGGCGAGCGCCGCGACCGGGACGGCGAGCGCGAGGGCGGCTTCGGCGGCGAGGGCTTCGAACGCGTCCCCCCGCAGGACCTCGCGGCCGAGCAGTCCGTCCTCGGCGGCATGCTGCTCTCCAAGGACGCCATCGCGGACGTCGTCGAGGTGCTCAAGCCCGCCGACTACTACCGCCCCGCCCACGAGCTGATCCACGGCGCGATCCTCGACCTCTACGCCCGCGGCGAGCCCGCCGACCCGATCACCGTGGCCGGCGAACTCACCAAGCGCGGCGAGCTGACCCGCGTCGGCGGCGCCTCCTACCTGCACACCCTGGTCAACTCCGTCCCCACCGCGGCCAACGCCGAGTACTACGCCGAGATCGTCCACGAGCGCGCCGTGCTGCGCCGCCTGGTCGAGGCCGGCACCCGGATCGCCGGCATGGGCTACGCCGCCGAGGGCGACGTCGACGACATCGTCAACGCCGCCCAGGCCGAGATCTACGCCGTCACCGAGCAGCGCACCAACGAGGACTACGCCCCGCTCGCCGACATCATGGAGGGCGCCCTCGACGAGATCGAGGCCATCGGCTCCCGCTCCGGCCAGATGTCCGGCGTCCCCACCGGCTTCGCCGACTTCGACGCCCTCACCAACGGCCTCCACCCCGGTCAGATGATCGTCATCGCGGCCCGCCCGGCCATGGGCAAGGCGCTCGCCCTGGACACCCCGCTACCCACCCCGGACGGCTGGACCACCATGGGCGAGGTCGCCGTGGGCGACTGGCTGCTCGACGCCGACGGCCGCCCCACCCGGGTGGTCGCCGCCACCGAGGTGATGACCGACCGACCCTGCTACGAGGTCGGCTTCGACGACGGCACCACCGTGATCGCCGACGCCGACCACCAGTGGCTCACCACCACCCGGGCGGCCCGCCGGGCGGGCGGGGCCGGACGGGTCGTCACCACGAAGGAGATCGCGGCCACCCTGCGCTGCGACACCTCGGACGGCCGCGCCAACCACTCCGTGCGCAACACCTCCGCGCTCGACCTGCCCGAGCGGGACCTGCCCGTCCCGCCCTACGTGCTCGGCGCCTGGCTGGGCGACGGCCACACCGACGCCGCCCGGATCACCACCACCGACCCGGAGGTGCTGGAGCGGCTGGCCGCGGACGGCCTGACGGCCCGCCGGATCGGCGACTCCCCGACCTACGCGCTGCGCTACGACGTGCCGGAGCCCGAGACCTTCGAACGGGCCTGCGCCGTCTGCGGCACGGTCTTCACCCCGGAACTCGCCCACGTCCGCACCTGCGGGCGCTCCTGCGGCGACCGGGCCCGGCTGGTCTCCGCGCCCGTCCCGCCGACCACCTGCACGGACTGCGGCACCCCGTGCTCCTCACCGTTCTCCGAGCCCCGCTGCGACAGCTGCACCCGGCGGCACGGCAGCCTGCTGACCGCGCTGCGCGACCTGGGCGTGCTCGGGCGCAAGCACGTTCCCGCTGCCTACCTGCGCGGCTCCGTCGCCCAGCGGCGGGCCCTGCTGGCCGGGCTGCTGGACACCGACGGCACCGTCAACGCCACGGGGTCGGTGCAGTTCGCGGTGACGAGCCGGGAGCTCGCCGAGGGTTTCCGCGATCTGGTCGTGGGCCTCGGCCACCGGTGCGGCGTGGCGACCAAGCGCGTCGCGGGCCGCTCCGAGGAGTCCTCGACCGTTTGGACGGTCACCTTCACCCCGCCCGAGGAGGTCTTCGGACTGGCGCGCAAGCGGGCGGTCCACGCCGAGCGCAGGCGCCCGGCCACCCCGAGGCTCCGGCAGCGCTACGTCGTCGACGTCCGCGAGGTCGACAGCGTGCCCGTCCGGTGCGTCGAGGTCGACAACCCCGACCACCTGTACCTGGCCACCCGGTCGATGGTGCCCACCCACAACTCGACGCTCGCACTGGACTTCGCGCGGGCCTGCTCGATCCACAACAACCTGCCGAGCGTGATCTTCTCGCTCGAGATGGGCCGCAACGAGATCGCCATGCGCCTGCTGTCGGCCGAGGCCCGGGTGGCGCTGCACCACATGCGGTCGGGCAACATGACGGACGACGACTGGACGCGGGTCGCCCGGCGGATGCCGGACGTGAGCGCGGCGCCGCTGTACATCGACGACTCGCCGAACCTGTCGATGATGGAGATCCGGGCCAAGTGCCGGCGGCTCAAGCAGCGCAACGACCTGCGGCTGGTGGTCATTGACTACCTGCAGCTGATGCAGGCCGGCGGGTCGCGGCGGGCGGAGAGCCGGCAGCAGGAGGTCTCGGACATGTCCCGGAACCTGAAGCTGCTGGCCAAGGAGCTGGAGATCCCGGTGATCGCGCTCTCCCAGCTGAACCGAGGCCCCGAGCAGCGCACCGACAAGAAGCCGATGGTCTCCGACCTGCGCGAGTCCGGCTCGATCGAGCAGGACGCCGACATGGTCATCCTGCTGCACCGCGAGGACGCCTACGAGAAGGAGTCCCCGCGCGCGGGCGAGGCCGACCTGATCGTGGCCAAGCACCGAAACGGCCCGACCGCGACCATCACGGTGGCCTTCCAGGGCCACTACTCGCGCTTCGTCGACATGACCCGGGACGTGACCTGACGTCAGTCGGCGGGGCCGTCAGCACTGCCAGAGGAAGGCGGCCCGGACGCAGGGGCGGCAGGTGAAGAGGTAGCCGAGGCCGTCGTCGCCGAAGTTGATCCCGGTGTCGTCGTTCTCCAACTGGGCGGCGAACTCCATCGGGGCGGCGCAGCCGGGGCAGGCGGGGATCTCGGGGTCCTGGATCCAGTCCGGCGCGCCGCCGACCCGGCCGACCTCGGGGCGGTCGTCGGGGCGGTCGGCGGGGTGCAGGGCGGTGGTGGTGGGCAGCAGGGTGGGGACGTTGGGGTCGTCGGGGGCGGCGGCGGGGGCGAGCGGGGTGCCGGGCGGGAAGAGGTAGGCGTGGTTGGCGCCGCCGTCGGCGAGCCAGGTGTCGCACATGCCGGGGTCGAAGTCGCACAGGAAGACGGCGGCGGTGCCGTGGTCGAGCGGCAGGTGGGCGATGAACAGCAGGGGGCTGTCGCACTCGCGGCAGTGCGGCCACGCGAAGCCGGCGGGGACGAGCGGGAGGCCGCCGGTGCGCGGGCCGGGCGCATCGGCGGCGGTGGGGCCGCCCTGGAGGAGCAGGTGCATGCGGGCAGGGTACGCAGGGGTCGGACGGGGCGGCGGGCGCGGGGTCAGAACCAGTGCAGGCAGTGCGGTTCGTGGTCGGCGCGGAACAGGGCGTCGGCGCGGGCCGGGGCGTCGGCGTGGTGGGCGCGCAGGTGGCCGGCCCGGACCAGGGTGCCGGGGGCGGTGCCGCCGAGCAGGATCGAGCCGAGGTCGCTGATGTCGAGCGAGAGGTCGGGCGCGCGGTCGGTGGGGACGCACTCGGCCTTGCCGTCGCGGACGGTCAGCAGGTAGCGGTGGTGCTCGCCGAGGAACGGGTCGTCCACGTCGAGGACGAGCGTGCCGTCGGTGCTCCAGCCGCGGGCGGTGAGCGCGCCCGGGACGTCCAGCACCCGGGCCCAGAGCCAGTCGGTGTGCTTGCCGGGCTGGGCGGCGCTGAAGTCGGCGAGCTGCCAGGGCAGCGGGCTGTCCGGCGGGACGTGCCGGAACACCACCTCCTGGACCAGGTCGTGGCCGAGCAGGTAGCGGACGAGCGCGGTGTACGCGGCGTCGGTGGCGGCGACCGTCTCGTCGACGACCAGGCTGCGCCCCTCCTCGATCGCGTAGCTGGCGTACCCGTCGGGCGTGCCGTCGGCGGCCCGGTGCAGGGCGACGTAGCGGGGCTTGGGGGCGATCGGGGGCTGGCCGGCGCCGCGGGCCCACCAGCGGTGCGGGCGGGAGACCGAGCCGGGGCGGGTGCGCCGGTAGCGGTCGTAGACCTGCTCCAGCAGCTCCACCGCCTTGTCCCGGTGCAGCAGTTCGACCGTTCCGGCGGGCTCGCCGGCCCCGCCGCGCGGCGGGGTGAGCGCGGCCCGGTGCCGGGGCACCGTCAGGCTGCGGGTGTAGGTGGCGGGGCCGTAGCCGAAGCGCCGGTAGATCACCGACTCGGAGGCGAGCAGCACGGACAGCACCTCGCCGCGCTCCCGCAGCTCGGCGAGTTGACGGCGCATCATCGCGGTGAGCACGCCGCGCCGCCGGTGCGAGGGCAGCACGCCGACCGCCGTCACCCCGGAGACCGGGACCAACGCCCCGCCGGGGAGCGTGAGTTCGAAGGTGTACGCCCCGGCGGTGCCGATCGCCCGCCCGTCGGCGTCCCGGGCGAGCAGGCCGCGCTCCGGTTCGAACGCCGACCACCAGACGCCGCCGCCGTCCTCGCCGGGCGGGTCGGCGAACAGCCCGAACGCGGCGTGCATGGTCTCCACGAAGAGCTGGTGGTCCTGCTCGCCGCTGGGCCTGATGTCGGTCACTGCCGCCGCCTTCCGGGGTCGCCGTCTCGGTCGTCCGGGACAGTGCAGCCCTCCTGCGGGTACGCGGTCAAGCGATTAAGCGCCGCCGGGCGGTCGGGTAGGGTCGCCCGCCATGGACGAGGAACTGGAGCTGCGCCCGCTGCCGGACGAAGTGGTCGCGCTGCTGGGGGAGTTGGCGGCGCCGCCGCGGCTGGTGGCGCACCTGCGGCTGGTGCACGACGTGGCGGTGCGGCTGGCCGACTGGACGGCGGAGCGCTGCCCGGAGCTGGGCCTCGACCGGGCCGCGGTGCTGTTCGGGGCGGCCACCCACGACATCGGGAAGGCGGTGCACCGCTCGGAGCTGTCCGGCCCCGGCTCGGCGCACGAACCGGCCGGGCGGGAGCTGCTGCTGGCGGCCGGGGTGGAGCCCCGGCTGGCCCGGTTCGCCGCCGGGCACGCCGACTGGGGCCCGTCCTCCGGCCCCGAGGACCTGCTGGTCAGCCTGGCCGACAAGGTGTGGAAGGACGCGCGGGTGCCGGAGCTGGAGGACCTGCTGGTCGACGCTCTGGCGCGGGCGGGCGGCGGCGAGCGCTGGTCGTGGTTCCTGGCCCTGGACGAGCTGCTCGCCGCCGTCGGCGCGGACGCGGGGGCGCGGCTGGCGTACCAGGCGCGCCACCCGCTCTGAGGGGCCTCAGCCGAGCGTGACGGTGCTGCGGAAGACCGTCGCCCCGGGGCCGGTGAGCACGGTCTCGGCGCCGTCCGCGGGCAGGAACGCGGACTCGCCCCGGCGGAGCGTCAACACCTGTCCGCCGGAGGAGAGTTCGACCGTGCCGTCGGTGCACAGCAGGATCTGCGGGGCGTCCCCGGGCAGGGTGGCGGGGCGGTCGGCGAGGTCGTAGCGGGAGAGCCGGAACTCGTCGATCGGCACCGGGTACAGCCGCTCGCCGTCCGGGCCGGGCTCGGGGCGCAGCACCTCGGGCCGGCCGCCCTCGAACCGGACCACCTCGAGCAGCTCCGGGATGTCCACGTGCTTGGGGGTGAAGCCGCAGCGCAGCACGTTGTCGGAGTTGGCCATGATCTCCACGCCGGTGCCGCGCAGGTAGGCGTGCGGGAGGCCGGCGCCCAGGTAGAGCGCCTCGCCGGGCTGCAGCCGGACGTGGTTGAACAGCAGCGCGGCGACCAGCCCCGGGTCGCCGGGGCACTCGGCGGCGGCGAAGGCGTACCCGGCCAGCTCGCCGGTCGGGTCGGCGGGGGCGGCGGCGGTGACGGCGCGGGCGACGGCCGCCACGGTCTCCCGGCCCGCGGCGTCGGTCATGCCCAGCGCCCCGGCCAGCGCGCCGGCCAGCGCCTCCTGCTCGGGCTTGCTGCGCAGCAGGTCGATCAGCGGGTCCAGCCCGGGGACGCCCAGCGAGGCCATCAGGTCGGCCGCCCCGGCAGGGCTGCGGAAGCCGCACAGGCCCTCGAACTCGCTGAGCGCGCAGATCAGTTCGGGCTTGTGGTTGGCGTCCTTGTAGTTGCGGTGCGGCGCGTCGACCGGAACGCCGCGGGCCTCCTCGTCGGCGTACCCGGCCTGCGCCTGCGCCCGGGTCGGGTGGGCCTGGAGGGAGAGCGGCAGGGCGGCGGCCAGCACCTTGACCAGGAACGGCAGCGTCGGCCCGAAGCGCTCGACGGACGCGGCGCCCAGCTCGGCGACCGGATCGGCGGCGATCACCTCGTCCAGCCCGACCGGGCCGTCCGCGCGCGCGACCAGGGACGGCGCGCCCGGGTGGGCGCCCATCCACAGCTCGGCCTGGGGCACCCCGGTGGCGGGCCGCCCGAGCAGCTCGGGGATGGCGGTGGCCGAACCCCAGGCGTAGTCGCGGACGGTGTTGTCGAGCCGGTCCATCAAGTACTCCAGATTCGTGGGTGCGCGGGTGCCCGGTGCTCGGGGACCCTCGACAATAGTCGACGCCCCCGCCGCCCCGGGGGGTTGCCGTGATCACCCTCCTGGACGTGCCCACCCGGCGCCGCGGGGGCCTTCCGGCCAGGCTGGACGGGTACGGGGCCGCCTCGGCCCGCCGCACCGACCAGGGGAGAGCAGCCGTGACCGCGTCACCGCCCGACGAGAGCGCCCACGGCCGCGTGACGGGCCCCGCACCGGCCTTCCGGCCGCTGGAGGTCGAGGTCTTCACCGGGCCTGAGAGCGCGTTCTTCGCCACCTCCAGCCTGGTGATGGGGGAGCGCACGGCGATCCTGGTCGACGCCCAGCTGACCCGCAGCGCCGGCCGCGAACTGGCCGAGTGGATCGCCGGCAAGGGCCGGGAGCTGCTGGCCGTCGTGGTCAGCCACCAGCACCCCGACCACTACTTCGGCGCGGAGGAGGTGCTGCGGCTGTTCCCGGCCGCGCGCCTGGTGGCCGCGCCCCCGGTGGTCGAGGGGATCCGGCGGACCGCGGCGGCCAAGGTCGCCCAGTGGAAGCCGGTGTACGGCGACGACATCCCCGACCAGCCGCTGCTGCCCGCGCCGCTGCTGCCGCAGCCGCTGATGATCGACGGCCAGCTGATCCGCGTCCTGCAACTCGGCCAGGGCGACACCGCGGGCTCCACCGTCACCCACCTGCCCAGCATCCGCACCGTGATCGCGGGCGACTTCGTCTACAACGGCACCCACGTCTGGACGGCCGACACCGACCCGGACGCCCGCGACCAGTGGTCGCACAACCTCGGCCTGATCGCCGACCTCGGCGTGGACCGGGTGATCGCCGGACACCGCGCCCCCGGCACGGACGACGCCGCGCACCGGGTGCTCGCCTTCACCGCCGCCTACCTGCGCGACTTCGACGAGGCGCTGCACGACCACCCCGAGGACGCCGAGGCGCTCACCGCCGCGATGAACGAGCGCTACGGCGGCCTCACCCTGCCGGCCATCCTGGAGCACGGCGCGGCCGCGAACACCGCCCGCCGGGAGATCCCGACCGAGGGCGGCGCGGACGCCGGGGCGGTGGAAGAGACCGGGGACGGCCGGGTGGTGGAGGACGGCGGGGACGGCGAGCGGTGATACTGCCCGGGTGACGGAGCGCGAGTACGACGCGGTGGTGGCGGCCGGCGGGGCGGGCCGGCGGCTCGGCGGGGTGGACAAGCCGGCCCTGCCGGTCGGCGGCCGCCCACTGCTGGACCGGGTGCTGGCGGCCTGCCCGGACGCCCGCCGGGTGCTGGTGGTCGGCCCCGAGCGGCCCACCGAACGGACCGGGGTGCGCTGGCTGCGCGAGGACCCGCCGGGCGGCGGCCCGGTCGCGGCGGTCGCCGCCGCGCTGCCCGCGGTGACCGCGCCCGACGTCCTGCTGCTGGCCGCCGACCTGCCGTTCCTGGACACCGCGACGGTGCGGCGGCTGCTGGCCGCCCTCGACGACCCCGAGTGGGACGGCGCCCTGCTGACCGACGCCACCGGCCGCGACCAGCCGCTGGTCGCCGCCTACCGCACCGCCGCCCTGCGCGCGGCGCTCACCGCCCTCGGCACCCCGGCCGGCCGCCCGCTGCGCCACCTCCTCGCCGGCCTCCGGCTGGCCCGGCTGCCCGACCCGGCGAACGCCTCCTTCGACTGCGACACCTGGGACGACCTGGCGGCGGCCCGCGACAGGGAGCCCCGGCAGGGGGGTCGGGGAACGGCGGAGAGCAACCACCAGGGGCTCGGGGAACGGCGAGGCCCAGGCTGCTGACGGTTCACTGCCGGAGCGCGCATCTGCTTCCGGTTCTGTTACGGCACGCAGCAGCACGGACACTTCGATGGGCTCCGGCCGTCAGCAGCACGGACCCGCCGTTCCCCGGGCCCCCGGTGGTGCCTCCCGCGGTGCTCGTGCTCACGGGGGTGCGGAGGGGGCGGTGAGCGAAACGAACCGCGGTGCTCATCGGGGAAGCGGTGTGCGGGGGACCGGATCGGGCAGCATGGGCGACATGGAGCGCACATTGGACGAGTGGATGGCCGCGGCCGGTGCCGAACTGGGCCTGGACCTGGCGGTGGACGTTCGCGGGCTGTTGGACATGACCCGGGTGGTCGCGCACGGCGTCGAGCGTCCGGCCGCGCCGCTCACCGCGTTCCTGGTCGGCTACGCGGCGGCCGCGGCCGGCGGTGGCGCGGCGGCGGTGGCCGAGGCGAACGCGAAGGTGACGGCGCTGGCCGAGCGCTGGGCGGACGGGCGGTGAGTCGGACGGCGGAGGAGGTCAGGGTGACCTCGGCGGCGCCCACGCTGCGCGGCTGCCCGTGGCCGGCGGCCCGGCACGCGGCGCAGGCCGCCGTCCGGCCGCTTCCGGCGGAGCGGGTGGAGCTGGCGGCCGCGGCCGGGCGGACGCTGGCGGAGCCGCTGGCGGCGCTCACCGACCTGCCCGCCTTCGACACCTCGGCGATGGACGGCTGGGCGGTGGCCGGGCCGGGCCCGTGGCGGCTGTCCGGCCGGGTGCTGGCGGGCCAGGACTGCGCGCCGCTGGCGGACGGCGCGGCGGTGGAGATCGCCACCGGCGCCCAACTGCCGTCCGGGGCGACCGGGGTGCTCCGGCGCGAGCACGGCACGCGCACCGGACTCCCGGACGGCACCGCCCAGCTGCGCGGCGAGGTGGCGCCGGGGCAGGACGTCCGGCCGCGCGGCCAGGAGTGCGGCCGGGGCGAGGAACTGCTGCCCGCGGGGCTGCCGGTGACCCCGGCGGTGCTCGGGCTGGCCGCCGCCGCCGGGCACGACCGGCTGGCGGTGCACCGCCGTCCGACCGTCGAACTGCTGGTGCTGGGCGACGAACTGCTGATGGCGGGGGTGCCGGGGCCGGGCCGGGTGCGCGACGCGCTCGGCCCGCTGCTGCCGCCCTGGCTGGCCTCGGCGGGTGCCGAACTGCTCGGCAGCCGGTACGTCCGGGACGACTTCGGGCTGCTGCGGGACGCGATCCGGCACTCGCCCGCGGACCTGGTGCTCACCACCGGTGGCACCGCGGCCGGCCCGGTGGACTTCCTGCACACCGCGCTGGAGGCCACCGGCGGGCACCCGCTGGTGGACGGGGTGGCGGTGCGGCCGGGGCACCCGATGCTGCTGGCGGCGCTGCCGGGCGGCCGCCACCTGGTGGGCCTGCCCGGCAACCCGCTGGCCGCCGTGGCCGGGACGCTCACGCTGGCGCTGCCGCTGCTGCACGCGCTGTCCGGCCGGGTGCTCCCGGCGGCCGGGCCCGCCGAGCCGCTGGCCGCCGCGCTGGCCGGGCATCCGGCCGACACCCGGCTGCACCCGGTGCGCCGCGGACCGGCCGGGCTGGTTCCGCTGCCGTACGACGGCCCGGCGATGCTGCGCGGCCTGGCTCGGGCCGAGGCGCTGGCGGTCGTCCCGCCCGGCGGGCTGGCGGCGGGGGAGTACGCCGAGGTGCTGGCGCTGCCGACGTCCTGAGCGGGATGTTCCACGTGGAACGGCGGGGAGCGCATCCAGGGGCTCTAGTGGGTGACCGGGGTGCCGGGCTTGATGACGATCAGGCGGTCGGTGAGTTGCAGTGTGGCCGCCTCCGGTTCGGTGTAGTTGAGCACCCGGCGGCCGCGGACCACCGCGATCACCAGGTCGTCCAGTTCGCGGGGGCTGCGGCCGGCCTCGGCCTTGGTGACCGGGCGCTCGGCGACGTCCAGGCCGTTGCCGTAGGTCAGCAGGTCCTCCATCACCGAGCCCGCGTTCGGGCTGAGCATCGACATGCCGAGCAGCCGGCCGGCCGAGCTGGACGAGGTGACCACCACGTCCGCGCCGCTCTGCCGCAGCAGCGGGGCGTTCTCGTCCTCGCGGACGGCGGCGACCACGGTGGCGCCCTTGTTCAGCTGGCGGGCGGTGAGGGTGATCAGGACGGCGGTGTCGTCGCGTTCGGGGGCGACCACCACCTGGGCGGCGCGCGGCAGTTCGGCCCGGATCAGGGTGGCGGCCCGGGTGGCGTCGCCGAGCACGCCGACCAGCCCGTCGTGGGTGGCCTGGTCGATGACCTTGGCCTGCGGGTCGACCACCACGATGGACTCCTTCGGGACGCCCTGCCCGAGCAGGGTGTCCACGGCGCTGCGGCCCTTGGTGCCGTAGCCGATGACGACGGTGTGGTCCCGCACGGTCTGCCTCCAGCGTTCGATCCGCCACTGCAGGCGGGTGCGTTCGGTGAGCACTTCGAGAGTCGTGCCGACCAGGATGATCAGGAAGAGCACGCGCAGCGGGGTGATCACGAAGATGTTCACCAGCCGCGCGGTGTCGCTCACCGGGGTGATGTCGCCGTACCCGGTGGTGGAGAGGGTGACGGTGGCGTAGTACGCCGAGTCGAGGAGGCTGACCGAGGAGTCCGCGTTGTCGTGGTAGCCCGGGTGGTCCGCGTACACGATCAGCGTGGTGGCCACCAGCACGCCCAGGGCCAGCAGCAGCCGGCGGGTGACCTGGCGCAGCGGCGGGCGGGTCTGCCGGGCGGGCAGGGAGATCCGGCGGGTGGGATCGGTGGTGTCGGTGCCCGCGTCCCGGAAGCGACCGAGCGTCAGACGGGACGGCCGGGCACCCGTGTCGTGGGGGGAATTGGAATTCGGCACAGGCACAAGGATGGGGGGTCCGCCCGCAGCTGGGTGACGCCGGGGGCGGAGTGTCGCCACCCTGTCGCCCCGGCCGCCGGGACCCTGACGCACTGGCCGTTGACGGCGAGGGGGCCGGGGTGCGAAGGGGGCGGGGGCGTAGCGTGACGGCCATGCGAGCCATCACGATTCCCGAGCCCGGCGGCCCCGAGCGGCTGGTCTGGGCCGAGGTCCCCGATCCCGTTCCGGCGGCCGGCGAGGTGCTGGTCGAGGTCTCCGCCACCGCCGTCAACCGGGCCGACCTGCTGCAGCGCCATGGCTTCTACGACCCGCCGCCCGGCAGTTCGCCCTACCCGGGCCTGGAGTGCGCGGGCCGGATCGCCGCGCTCGGCCCGGGGGTGGCCGGCTGGGCGGTCGGCGACGAGGTCTGCGCGCTGCTCGCGGGCGGCGGGTACGCGCAGCGGGTGGCCGTCCCGGTCGGGCAGCTGCTGCCGGTGCCGAAGGGGCTGACGGCCCGACAGGCGGCGGCGCTGCCCGAGGTGGCCTGCACGGTGTGGTCGAACGTGTTCCAGGTGGCCCACCTGCGGCCCGGCGAGACCGTGCTGCTGCACGGCGGCGCCAGCGGCATCGGCACCATGGCGATCCAGCTGGCCAAGGCGGTCGGCGCCCGGGTCGCGGTCACCGCGGGCAGCCCCGAGAAGCTGGCCCGCTGCGCCGAGCTCGGTGCGGACCTGCTGATCGACTACCACCGGCAGGACTTCGTCGCGGAGGTCGCCGCGCTCGGCGGGGCCGACGTCGTCCTCGACATCATCGGCGCCAAGTACCTGCAGCGGAACATCGACGCCCTGGCGGTGAACGGCCGCCTGGTGGTGATCGGCCTGCAGGGCGGGGCCAAGGCCGAGGTGAACCTCTCCGCCCTGCTGGCCAAGCGCGCCGCCCTGGTCGCCACCAACCTGCGCGGCCGCCCGCTGGGCGAGAAGGCCGCGATCGTCGCGGCCGTCCGCGAGCACGTCTGGCCGCTGGTCGAGGCGGGCGTGGTGACGCCGGTGGTGGACCGGGTGCTGCCGATCACCGAGGCCGCCGAGGCGCACCGGGTGGTCGAGTCGGGCGCCCAGGTCGGCAAGGTCGTCCTGGAGGTCTGACCGGTCGCGGCTCCCGGTCGCGGCTCCCGGACGCGGGTGCCGGGGGCGGGTGCCGGGGGGGGGCGCCGGGGGCGGGCTCCCCCCACCCGGCGCTCCCGGTGTTCCGGCGCCCCGGTGCTTTCCGGTCAGACCAGCAGGCGCGCGGCGATCTTCTGGGCGTGCGCGGCCGCCTCCTCGTGCGCGCGGGTGCGCGAGGCGTCCGCCGCCGGGCGCAGCTCGGCCATCGCCGGGTTGCGGTGGGCCAGCGTCAGCTCGGGGAGGACGAATTCGACCTCCAGGCCGAGCATGCCGCCGAGCGCGGTGGTCAGGAACGGCACCGCGTGGTCCCAGCCGGCCCGCGGGGTGCCCTCGCCGTAGGCGCCGCCGCGGCTGGCGACGACGACCGCGGGGCGGCCGGCGGCCGGCAGGTCCGGCGTGCCGATGGTGCGGCCCGGGATCATGACCTGGTCGAGCCACGCCTTGAAGGTCGAGGGGATCGACATGTTGTACATCGGCACGGTGAACAGGTAGGCCCCGGCCCCGAGGAGCTCGTCGACCAGTTCCTCCTGCAGCTCCATGGCCCCGGCCTGGGCGGGGGTGCGGGTGGCCGGGTCGACGAAGCGGGCGGTGATCCCGTCGGCGGTCAGGTGCGGCACCGGAGCGGCGCCGAGGTCGCGGTGGACCACGCGTCCTTCGGGGTGCTCCCGGCGCCAGGCGGTGAGGAAGCTCTCGGCCACCTGGCGGGAGACGGAGCCGGTGCTCATCGCGGAGGAGTCGATGTGGAGGAGGTAGGACATCATGCCTTCATCGGTTGTGGACTACGGGACTTGAGTCGCCGTCAAGTATCCCATCAGGAACATGCCACGGTCGCGCGGGTGCGGTGCC
>NZ_JBHUWH010000169.1:0-14958 GCF_042670125.1 Kitasatospora sp. NPDC057198
CCGCCGCACCGCGCCGCCGGCCGGACGCGCTGCCGCGCCCGCTGGCCGCCGCCCTCGGCGAGCCGCCCGCCGCCCGGCCACCCGCCGCGCGCGGCCGCCGGCTGGTGTTCGCCGCCGCCGGGGCGTTCTCGGTCGCGGCCGTCACCCTCGGCGGGGTCGGCGGCGTCACGGCGGGCCAGGGCACCGAACGGCAGCCCACCAGCGTCACCCCGGTCGGCGGGGCGATCGTCCCGGTGAACGCCCAGCGGCCGGTGGACGTGCAGGACTACCCGCTGCGCGCCCGCTACCAGCTGGAGGCGTCGTCCCCGCCCACCGGTGACCCGCGGCAACTCCTGCGCTAGCCTGCCTTCACCGGCACGCCGTCGACGCCGGTCACCCGGGTGGTCTTTACCACGGTTTCATCCTCCGGGGACCGGGGGGACGGCCGCCCGCGTTTACCCTTGGTTCAGCGTTGTCGGGTGCTGGGAGTTCAGGTGTTCGGAGACATAGGCGGACTGGAGGTCGTGACGGTCATCGTCATGGCCATCGTGATCTTCGGCCCGGACAAGCTCCCCAAGCTGATCCAGGACACGATGGGCTTCATCCGCAAGGTCCGCTCCTTCGCGGACAGCGCGAAGGAGGACATCCGCAGCGAACTCGGGCCGGAGTTCCAGAACTTCGACTTCGAGGACCTCAACCCGAAGACCTTCGTCCGCAAGCAGCTGATCGGCGACGGCGACGACCCGCTCGGGCTCAAGGACCTCAAGGACAGCGTCGACATCAAGTCCGCGCTGAACGGCGGCGGCACCGGCGGCTCCACCCGGACGCCCAGCGCCTCGGTGGACTTCTCCAAGGCCGCCGACCCCGGCCCCGCCCTGGCCGCCGGCGAACGCCCCCCGTTCGACCCCGACGCGACCTGAGGCCCCGGCCGCCCGATCCCGACGACGCCCCGTCCTGCCCCGGCAAGGCGGGGCATCGCCGTCCGCGCCGCTATCGTTTCCCCTGCCCCTCCGGACGGCGGACCCTGTGGGTTCCGTCACGACCGGCCGCGTCCGGCCCGGTTTCCCGGACGCGGGGGCCCGGGTGCGCGACCATGGAGCGCCCGGGGAGCACAGCAGAGGAGAGGCCCGCAGTGGACGTCACGCACCGTACGGCAGGCGCCCCCGCCGCCCGCCGCGCCGCCGACCCGCTGGCCGGCTACCGCGCCGCCGACTTCCCCTGGTACGGCCTCGACGAGGGCTGGACCGGGCGCCGCTGGCTCGGCCAGGTCGGCACCGGCCAGCGCGCCGCCGACACCGGCACCCCCGACTACGGGACCCTCGGCCACGGCGACGAGCCCGCCCGCGGCCCCGAGACGCGCGACACCCGCCGCTTCGCCGTGGTCGTCACCGTCGCCCGCCGCGACGTGCGCCGCAGCGCCGACGACACCGGCACCCTGGAGGCCACCTCCGCCTCCTCCGCCGCCTGGCTGGCCGGCTCCGGCCTGCTCGCCGCGACCTGGCCCGGCAACCTCGACCGCACCCTGCGGCAGAACTGGCTCGACCAGCAGTCCGCCCTCGCCTGGGACCTGGCCGACGACCTCGAAGGCCCCGCCTGGTCCACCCTCACCCTGCCCGTCAACGGCCTCCCGCAGCCCTTCCGCTACCGCGAGTCCGAACACGGCTGGGTCCTGGCCGGCGAGGCCCCCGGCGTCCTGATCGGCGCCTACGGCCGCTCGGTGTCCGCGTACGGCGTCGGCTTCACCACCGTCGCCGACCTCGGGGCGTACGACGGGCGGTAGCGCCCGCCGCGCCTCACCCGTAGCACTCGTACGAGCCGTCGTCCTGCCGGGCGATCAGGCCGCCGTCGCAGTCCAGCATCGGGGCCAGCACCGTCGCCCGCCAGGCCCCGAAGAGCAGCAGCGGGACCGCCACGGCCACCACCGCGATCCGGCTCCCGCGGCCGCGGCCGAGCAGGCCGACCACGGCCCCGGCCACCACCAGCAGCAGGCCCAGGGCCAGCACCGCCGCCGCGATCCCGGAGGTGTTGTCGCGCAGGCCCACGAACAGCGGGTCCTCCAGCTCCATGGTGAAAACCGTGCTGAGCAGCGTCAGCAGCGCCCCCGGCACCAGCAGCACCGCCGCCAGGCACCCCGTGTTCCGTCGTCCGTCCACACCCTGTGGACACCCCGCCCGCCCTCCCGGTTCCGCCACCGCCGCGCGGACCTCCGCCGCCCCGGCAGCCGCTACGGTGGGCCCCACACGACCTGAGGGGGACGGACGATGGACAACTACGACATCCACGTCGGCGCGGCCAGGCAACTGCTGACCGAGGCCCACCGTCGCTACAACGGCAGGTTCACCGCCGAACAGGCCGCCTCCTTCGCCCAGGTCGAGGCCCTGCTCGCGATCGCCGCCGCGATCCGCACCCACCCGCACTGCCCAACCGCCGATCACGCCGCCGCCCAGGCCGCGGCCGTCACCGCCTCGACGCCCCCGGCCCGCCGCTCGGAGTGACCCCACGCGAACGGCCCCGGGCGCGGTGCCCGGGGCCGTCCGTCGTGCTGGGGTGCCGTCAGAACTTGTTCTTCGGGGTCAGGCCCAGCGAGAGGCCGGAGAGGCCGCGCTGGCGGCCGGAGAGCTTGCCGGCGATGGTGCGCAGGGCGGCGCCGGCGGGGGAGTCGGGGTTGGAGAGGACGACCGGGCGGCCGTCGTCGCCGCCCTCGCGCAGGCGGACGTCGATCGGGATGGAGCCGAGGACGGGGACGGTGGCGCCGACGCTGCGGGTGAGGGCGTCGGCGACGGTCTGGCCGCCGCCGGTGCCGAAGACGTCGATCATCTCGTCGCAGTGCGGGCAGGGCATGCCCGACATGTTCTCGATCACGCCGACGATCTTCTGGTGGGTCTGCAGGGCGATCGTGCCGGCCCGCTCGGCGACCTCGGCGGCGGCCATCTGCGGGGTGGTGACGATCAGGATCTCGGCGTTCGGGACGAGCTGCGCGACCGAGATGGCGATGTCGCCGGTGCCGGGCGGCAGGTCGAGCAGGAGGACGTCGAGGTCGCCCCAGTAGACGTCGGCGAGGAACTGCTGGAGGGCGCGGTGCAGCATCGGCCCGCGCCATACGACCGGGGCGTTGCCCGGGGTGAACATGCCGATCGAGATGACCTTCACGCCGTTCGCCGACGGCGGCATGATCATGTCCTGGACCTGGGTCGGCCGGCCCTCGACGCCCAGCATCCGGGGCACGCTGTGGCCGTAGATGTCGGCGTCCACCACGGCGACCTTCAGGCCGTCCGCGGCCAGCGCCGCCGCCAGGTTGACCGTCACCGAGGACTTGCCGACGCCGCCCTTGCCGGAGGCCACCGCGTAGACCCGGGTCAGCGTGCCGGGCTTGGCGAACGGGATCTCCCGCTCGGGGGCGCCGCCGCGCAGCAGGGTGGAGAGCTCGCGGCGCTGCTCCTCGCTCATCACGTCGAGCTCGACGGAGACCGTGGTGACACCGGGGACGGCGGACACCGCGTCGGTGACCCGCTGGGTGATCGTCTCGCGCATCGGACAGCCGGAGACCGTGAGGTACACCGCGACCTTCACCGCGCCGCCGTCGCCGATCTCGACGGACTTCACCATGCCGATCTCGGTGATCGGACGGTTGATCTCCGGGTCGTGGACGCTCGCCAGGGCTTCCCGGACGGACTGCTCCGTCACCCCGGCCGCCACCTCTGTCTCGTTGGCCATGTGTTGATGGTACGGCGCGGCGCCCCGCCCCCGACTCGCCGGTAGCGTGCCGCCGGTCACAGCGTGTCGGCGGACTCCCGGCGGTCGTCCAGTTCCTTGAGCAGCGACTGCAGTTCGGAGCGGACGAAGTCGCGGGTGGCGACCTCGCCGAGGCCCTGCCGCAGGGCTGCGACCTCGCGGGTCAGGTACTCGGTGTCGGCGATGTTGCGGTCGCTGCGGGCCCGGTCCTGCTCCATGTTGACCCGGTCCCGGTCGTCCTGGCGGTTCTGCGCGAGCAGGATCAGCGGGGCCGCGTACGAAGCCTGCAGCGAGAGCATCAGGGTCAGGAAGATGAAGGGGTAGTCGTCGAAGCGGACGGACTCCGGCAGCAGGGTGTTCCAGACCACCCAGGCGATGATCACCACCGTCATCCAGACGATGAACCGGCCGGTGCCCAGGAAGCGCGCGATCCGCTCGGAGAGCTTGCCGAACGCCTCCGGGTCCCAGGCGGGCAGCCGGATCAGGCCGGGGCGGCCGGTGCGCGGCTGGTCCAGCCGGGAGCGGGGGCCGCCGGGGGCGGAGGAGGGGCGTTCCTCGCGGCGGCCGCGCTGCTCCCGGGCCCGCAGTTCGCGCAGTTGCCGCAGCTCGCGCAGCTCGCCCTGGATCCGCTGGCCCGAGGTGCCGTCGCTCTGGCGCTTGCGGTCACCGTCCACCGTGCACCTCGCTCGTTCCCGTACTCGTCTCCGGGCTCGTCTCCGGGCTCGTCCCCGTGCCGATGCCGTGCGCGGCGCCCTCGCGCCAGTCGTCCGGCAGCAGGTGGTCCAGGACGTCGTCGACGGTGACGGCGCCCAGCAGGTGGTCGTCCTCGTCGACCACCGGCGCGGCCACCAGGTTGTAGGTGGCCAGGTAGGAGGTGATCAGCGGCAGCGGGGTGTTCGGCGGCAGCGGGTCCAGGTCGTCGTCGACCAGCGAGCCGACCAGGGTGTACGGGGGTTCGCGCAGCAGGCGCTGGAAGTGCACGGTGCCCAGGTACGTCCCGGTCGGGGTCTCGTTCGGCGGACGGCACACGTACACCTGGGCGGCCAGCGCCGGCTTGGTGTCCGAGACCCGCACCCGGGCGAGGGCCTCGGCGACCGAGGCGTCCGGCTCCAGCACGATGGGCTCGGTGGTCATCAGGCCGCCCGCGGTGTCCTCCTCGTAGGAGAGCAGGCGGCGCATCTCCTCGGCCTCGGCGGGCTCCATCAGCCGCAGCAGGCGCTCGGCGTCCGCCTCCGGGAGTTCGGAGAGCAGGTCGGCGGCGTCGTCCGGGTCCATGGTCTCCAGGATGTCGGCGGCGCGTTCCTCCTGGAGCTTGCCGATGATCTCCACCTGGTCGTCCTCGGGCAGCTCCTCCAGGACGTCGGCCAGCCGGTCGTCGTCCAGCGCGGCGGCGACCTCGGCCCGGCGCTTCGCCGACAGGTGGTGCATGACGTTGGCCAGGTCGGCGGGGCGCAACTGCTCGAAGGTGGCAAGCAGGTTGGCCGCGCCCTGCCCCTCCTCGGCGAGCGAGAAGCCGGTCACCGCCGACCAGTCCAGCAGCAGCTGCTCACCCCTCGCCTTGCGCAGCCGGCTCGGACGGCCGACCTGCACGAAGACCCTGTCGATCTCCCACTCGCGCAGCCGGGTCTGCACCATCGCCACGTCCAGGACGGTCACCTCGTCGGCGGTCTTGGTGCGGGTCACGGTGCGGTCCAGCAGCTCGGCCAGCACCAGCGTCTCGGACGGGCGCTGCTCGAAGCGGCGCATGTTCAGCAGCCCGGTGGAGAGCACCTGCCCGGACTCCAGGCTGGTCACCCGGGTCATCGGCAGGAAGATCCGCCGCCGCCCGATCACCTCCACCACCAGCCCCAGCACGCGCGGCGGCCGCCCGCCCAACCGCAACGAGACCACCACGTCCCGGACCCGGCCGACCTGGTCACCGTTCGGGTCGAACACCGGGACACCGGAGAGATGGGAGATGAAGACCCGGCTGCCTGGCCCCGCCATGCGCGACTCCCTCCGGCGAAAACGGACACAACCCCCCAAATCTAGCGGCGGAGGCCGGAGGAAGCCGCCTCGGCGCGGGCGAGAGGGTGCTATTCGGGGGGCGCGAGGAACCGCTGCGCGGGCGGGACGGGTACCGCTCGGGGAGGGGGAACCGCTGCGGCGGGCGGGACGGGCGCCGCTCGGGGAGGGGGAACCGCTGCGGCGAGCGGGATGGTGCATTCAGGGGCGCGGGGAACTGCGCGAGGCGGGAGGTGAACGTCAGCGAGGTCGCGAGGTGGGCGGTGGGTTGTCGTTTCCTCGCGATCTTGCGGTGGGTGCCTGGTTGCTCGCGCAGTTCCCCGCGCCCCTGGCTTCGCGGGGTCTGCCCGCGTCCCTGGCTCGCGGGGTCTGCCCGTGTCCTGGCTTCGCCAAGTCTGCCTGCGTCCCTGGCTCGCGGGGTCTGCCCGTCTCCTGGCTTCGCCAAGCCTGCCTGCGCCCCTGGCTTCGGGGGGTCTGCCCGCCGTCCCTGGCTTCGCCGGGTCTGGTGCGGTGGTTTCCTGCGTTCCTGCTTCGTGTCAGCGCTTGCGCTTCTTGAAGAGGATCTTGGGCAGCCCCGCCGGGATCGGTTCGCGGGTGGTGGCCGGGGTGGGCAGGGGGGCCGCGGTGAGGGCGTCGTCGGGGAGGGGGGCGAGGGGGGCGTCGTCGGGGGTGAGGCGCAGGACGTGGCACTCGCGGGCCCAGCGGTCGCCGATGGTGTCGGTGTCGGGGGCGTTGAGGCGCTTGCCCTTGAGTTCCTCGACGGCGCCGTCCCAGGCGGGGGTGCCGGGTTCGAGGCGGGTGACAGTGGCGGTGAGGGCGACCAGGCGGCCCCACTTGTCCTTGCTGCGCAGGGTCACCGCGGCGGAGCCGCTCGCGGCGAGGCCGTGCAGGGGCTGCTCGGAGCCGTCGCCGACCACGACGATCGCGCCGTCGTGCCAGGCGTGCCAGAGCGGGCGGGCGGACGGCTGCCCGGCGGGCTGGACCCAGAGCAGGCCGGACTTCTTGGCGGCTTCTTCCACCAGGGCCCGGTCGAGGAGGTCGGTCGGGCTCGGGGTCGTCGTACGCTCCATGCCGCACAGCGTACGGCTTGGCCGGACGGGGCCGGTCCCATCCCCCGGGCGACAGTGCCGTAGCGTGCCGACAGCCCTTACCGTTTATGCCGTCCATCACCACCAGGCACCGCACACTGCCCGAAGGAGCGCCGTGACCGCCGTCAGCACCACCACCCCCGCCGCACCCCCGGCGCTCGGGGACGGACGGCAACTGCCGCGCACCGACCTGCTGCTGCTGGCGGTGTCGATCGCGGGCATCTCACTGTCCGCACCGCTGATCAGCGCGACGGTCGCGCCCGCGCTGGCGATCGCGTTCTGGCGCAACGGCATGTCGGTGGCGGTGCTGGGCCCGTACGCGCTGTGGCGGCACCGGGCCGAGCTGCGCGGCATCACCCGGCGGGCGCTGGCGCTGGCGGTGGCGGCGGGCGCGCTGCTGGCGCTGCACTTCGCGCTGTGGATGCCCAGCCTGCGGATGACCTCGGTGGCGTCGGCGACCGCGCTGGTGACCACCACCCCGCTGTGGACGATCCTGCTGATGCGGCTGTGCGGGGTGCGGGCGCCGCGGCTGGTGTGGCTGGGCACGGGCCTGGCGTTCGCGGGCGTGCTGGTGCTGACCGGCGTCGACCTGTCGGTCTCCTCGCGGGCCCTGCTGGGCGACGGCCTGGCGCTGGCGGCGGGCGCGGCCGCGGCCGGGTACATGCTGCTGGGCGCGGAGGTGCGGCGCACCGTGTCGACCACCGCGTACACCCTGGTCTGCTACGCGACCTGCGCGGTCGTGCTGCTGGCCCTCTGCCTGCTGACCGGCGTCCGGCTGGGCGGCTGGTCGGCGGGGGCGTGGTGGCAGATCTTCCTGCTGATGGTGGCGGCGCAGCTGCTCGGGCACTCGCTGAGCAACCGGGTGGTGCGCACCCTGGGCCCGTCGATCACCTCGACGGCGATCCTGCTGGAGACCCCGGGCGCGGCGCTGATCGCCGCGGTGTGGCTGGGCCAGTGGCCGCCGGCGGCGGCCTACCCGGCGGTGGGGCTGATCCTGCTGGGCCTGGTGCTGGTGGCCCGGGCGGAGCGCCGCTGACGCCCCGCCCGCCCCGCCGCCGATGCCCCGCCCGCCCGGCGGGCCGTCACAGCCAGCCGTTGCGGCGGAAGCCCCGGTACATGCCGACGCAGATCACCACGATCGCGCCGAGCACCGTCGGGTAGCCGTACGTCGACTTCAGCTCCGGCATGTTCTCGAAGTTCATCCCGTACACACCGGTGATCATGGTCGGGACGGCGAAGATCGCGGCCCAGGCGGTGATCTTGCGCATGTCCTCGTTCTGGGCGACCGAGACCTGCGCCAGGTTGGCCTGCAGCAGCGAGTTCAGCAGTTCGTCGAAGCCCTGCACCTGCTCGCTGACCCGGGCCAGGTGGTCGGCGACGTCCCGGAAGTACTTCTGCATGTCGAGGTCGACCAGCCGCGCGGTGGGCTCGGACAGCTGGAGCATCGGCCGCAGCAGCGGGGTGACGGCCCGCTTGAACTCCAGCACCTCGCGCTTGAGCTGGTAGACCCGGCCGACGTCCGCGCCGCGGCCGCCCTTGTTGGCGAACACGTCGTACTCGATCTCGTCCACGTCGTTCTGCAGGCGGTCGGCGACCAGCAGGTAGTTGTCCACCACGTGGTCGGCGATCGCGTGCAGCACGGCGGCCGGGCCCTTGGCGAGCAGGCCGGTGCCCTCGGCGTCGGCCTCCAGGCGGTGGCGCAGCTCGCGCAGCGAGGAGTGCGCGCCGTGCCGGACGGTGATCACGAAGTCCGGCCCGGCGAAGACCATCAGCTCGCCGGTCTCGATCACCTCGCTGGTCGGGGTGAGCTGCTCGTGCTCGACGTAGCGGACGGTCTTGAACACCGCGAACAGCATGCCGTCGTACCGCTCGACCTTGGGGCGCTGGTGCGCGTGCACCGCGTCCTCCACGGCCAGCGGGTGCAGGCCGAAGCGCTGCGCGATGCCCTCGAACTCGGCCTCGGTCGGCTCGTGCAGGCCGATCCAGCTGAACGAACCGGGCGCCGACTGGTGCGCCGCCTTCACCTGCCGGGCGGCCTCGCGCGGGCTGCAGGTCTCGGCGGCCCGCTTGCCCTGCTGGTAGACGGCGCAGTCCACCACCGCGGACGGGGTGTCGCCGGGCTTCGACTCGAACGCGTCGCCGACCCGGCGGCGGGCTGGACGGACGACGGCGGCGCGCAGGTTGTGCATCATCGACATGGCACGGGCTCCCTAGGGCCGGACCGGCGCGCCCCGGGACGTGCCGGGGGAACGCGACGGCGGAAAACACCGGTGGACACGCCGGGGCTGAGGAAGTGTCAGAAAGCCGTTCGCTGGGCGGGTTTCGTCGGATCAGACCCGGGGAAGGTGCTCTCTCGGCCGCGCGCGACGCTGCGGGTGGCCCTGGTCAGTCGCGGGAGCGGCGGGCCGGGGTGGGCCGGAGAGAGCTGCCGGTACTGCATGGTCGACTGCTGTCCACCGTGACCACCTCCTCCACGCCGGGGCCCGCGCGGGGGCCGTCGCGGCCCTGGTTCGTATTCACAAGGCCGACCGCTCACATTAACAGCTCTTCCCGGCGCCGCGCCCGGCATTCGTCGTCCGCCGGGTAAAGCTCGCGCCAAGGTTCGACACGGCCCGCCCGCGCTAAGGTCGCGGCATGGCGCACGACTTCCCGCACTTCGGCGGCTTCTCGCAGCCCGGTGGCGGCTCCGGCCCGACCCGGCAGACCGTCCTCACCCTGGTCGAGGCCCGGCTGACCGGCACCTTCGGCGAACCCACCGGCCGGGCCGCGGTCACCTTCGTCGGCGCGGACCGGATCGAGGTGCTGCGCTTCGGCCCGGACACCGACGGCCTGGTCCGCTACGCGACGCTCGGCATGGCCGCCGCCCCGATGGCCGACCCGACCTCCCCGGTCGCCGACCCGGTGCGCGGCCCGCGCGCCGAGCTGCTGCTGACCGTCCGCGGCGGCCGCGACGAGGTGCACCGGGCGCTCGCCGTGCTCGCCGCCAGCCCGCAGGTCGAGGGCCTGGTGGTGGCCCCCGGCGGCTCGCTCGACCTGGGCTCCCCGCTGTGGGCCGGCGCCCCGTTCACCTCGGTGCTGGCCGCCGAGCCCGGCGGCCTGGTCGAGGACCTCGAACTGCCCGAACCGGCCGACCCGGTGCGCTTCCTGCCGCTGCTGCCGATGACCCCCAACGAGGCCGCCTTCAAGCGCGTCCAGGGCGCCGAGGCGCTCCAGGAGCGCTGGCTGAAGCACGGCACCGACCTGCGCGACCCCGCCCGCCGCGGCGTCCCGCTGGACTGACCGGGACGCGCGGGCGACGGGCGGCCGGGCCGACGGGGGCCGGCCGCCCGGTCAGCCGGTGATCGGCGCGGCCCCCTTCGCCTGCGCCAGCAGCTCCTCGTACGCGGCCGGGTCGGTGGTGTGCTCGCCCAGCCGGACGGTCTTGCGGCTGCCGTGGTAGTCGCTGGAGCCGGTGGTGAACAGCCCCAGTTCGGCCGCCAGGCTGCGCAGCCGGGCCCTGGTCTCCTCGTCGTGGTCGGTGTGGTCGACCTCCAGCCCGCCCAGCCCGGCCGCCGCCAGCTCGGCGATCACCGCGTCCGACACCGTCCGCCCGCGCTTCACCGCCCCCGGGTGCGCGAACACCGGCACCCCGCCCGCCGCCCGCACCAGCCGGACCGCCGCCACCGGGTCGGTCTCGTGCTTGCGGACGTCCGCCCGCCCGCCGTTGGCCAGCCACTCGGGCGTGAACGCGTCCGAGACGCTCGCCACCACGCCCGCCTCCACCAGCGCCGAGGCGATGTGCGGACGCCCCACCGAGCCGTCGCCCGCGATCCGCGCCACCTGCTCCCAGCTGATCGGCGCCCCCAGCTCCCGGCAGCGCTCCACGATCGCCCGCCCGCGCCGGAACCGGTCGGTGCGCACCAGCTCCCGCTCGGCCGCGAAGGCCGGCTCCGCCGGGTCGAACAGGTACGCCAGCAGGTGCATGCTGACGCCGCCCACCTGGCAGGACAGCTCCGCGCCCGGCACCAGCACCAGCCCCGTGCCGGCCACCGCGGCCGCCGCCTCCGCGTGCCCGGCCACCGTGTCGTGGTCGGTCAGCGCCACCACGTCCAGCCCGGCCGCGACCGCGTTGGCGACCAGTTCGGCCGGGGAGTCGGTGCCGTCGGAGGCGTTGCTGTGGGTGTGCAGGTCGATGCGCATGCCGCCCAGGATAGGGAGCCCGCCGGGGCCGGGGGCAGCGGACGGCCCGTCAGACCGCCCCCCTAGGCTGTTCGCATGGAGACGACGAACGGTCCGGCCGAGGCCCTGCGGGCCGCCCTGGCCGCCGAGCCCGATGTGCATTCGAGCCAACTCAACTGGCTGCTGGGGAAGTTCGGCCCCGAGTACCTCGACGAACTGGTCGGCCTGATCGACCACCCGAACGACGGGGCGCGCTATGCGGTGCTGCACACCCTGGGGGGGTTCGGCCCCGCCGCGCTGCCGGCGCTGCGGCCCGTCCTGGAGTGCTTCGGCAGCAAGCAGCGCCAGTACCAGGCGGGCGAGGTGGTGAAGCGGATCGGCTCCGCCGCCGTCCCCGAACTGCTGGCCATCCGCGCCCAGGGCCCCGGCCGGCTGCGCCGGCACGCCCTGCACGCCCTCGCCCTGCTCGGCGAGGCCGAGCGGCTCACCGAGCGCGACCGGGCCGCGATCCGGCGGCTGGTGGACATCAAGCTGCTGGACGAGCAGGCCACGGAGGAGGAGTGGGAGTACTGCTGGCTGGCGGTGCCGGGGGAGGAGTACCGGGCGGCCTTCGAGGTGCTCGGCCTGCACGACCCCGTCCCCGCCACCCTGGCGATGGGCCGGACCAACCCGCTGTCCGACGAGGTCGAGATGGTCGACGACGACGGCACGAAGCGGACCGTGCGCCGGGTCTTCGTCACGCCCGAGTTCGCCGGCTGGCGGCTGTTCTTCGGCAACCACCTGATGCTGACCTGCTTCGACAACGACCTGGTCGTACGGGTCGCCGAAGCCTGCGGCCGGGCGCACTTCCACTACAAGGGCGACTTCGGGGAGGCCCACCACTGGGTGATCGCCGAACGCGGCCGGGGCGTCGTCCGCTCCTACGCCGCCGAGGGCGACCCGGAGTGGACCGGGGAACCGCTGCCCTGGGAGCGGCCGCAGACCGAGGACCCGTACTGGGACCCGGACGAGGGGGAGACGCCCGGTGCCTCTATGGAGACCGACTCCGCGGAGGCGGCCGCCCGGAGCAGCATCGACCCGGACCGGATCGACGAGGACACCCCGCGCAGCGGCCACGGCTGGCTGCTGGTGACCGAACCCGGTTTCGGGCACGGCGAGTTCTACAACGCGCTGGAGATCTGAGCCGCGGGCCGGGGGGCCGGGCCCCGGGCTCAGCCCAGCAGCCGGGGCGAGAGCGCCCCGCAGGGCAGCAGGCCGAGCTCGGCCCCCGCGTCCCGCAGGTCGGTCAGCACCAGCTCGTCGTGCATCAGCAGCGCCGACTGCTCGGGCCAGGCGATCGCCCACAGCCACAGGCCGCGGGCCTCGCCGACGTACACCGCCCGGTCGTCCGGCGCGCCCGGCACGTGGAACATCGGGGTCGGCCGGCCCGCCGCCATCAACTTCGCGTCGGCCGGCTTGTACAGCGCCACCGAATCACCCGGATCCGGCCCGTCCAGCCCCGCGTAGCGGGCCCCCAGGCCGATGCCCAGCTCCTCGGCCACCAGCACCAGCTCGCCGAAGCCGCCCAGCGGGGCCGGGCCGGAACAGGCGACGGCGGTGGCCCGGGCGCCGGACAGGTCGTCGCCCGCGTGCGCGATCCCGGTGAACAGCCAGCCCACCGGCAGCGGCCAGGGCAGCCAGACCGGCACCTGCGAGCGGTTCACCGCCACGTTCAGGGCCTCGATGCTGGGGGGCAGCACCGGCTGCATCGGGTGCACGGCACCGTGCAGGTCGCACTGCCAGGTGTCGGAGAAGAGACCGGGGGCGCGGACCCGACCGGCGCACCTCGGGCAGCTTGGCTCGCCCCTCATAACCGACAACGGTCCTCCCTCCGGACAGCTGCGTCAAGGACGATCACCCGTAAGGAGTGCGTCACGAGCCGCCCCCGGCAACGGCCCGGGTCCGGCAGAGGTGATGTCCCGGCACGCCCCCCGTCAAACCCCCGCAGGTGGCGGCCCCCGAACAGACTGACGCCCCGTCGTCCCAGGGGTCTCCTGCGGTGACGGGGCGTCAGCCGGGTATCGGAACGTCGGAGGACTCGGAAGCCCTGCCGCGTCCGCTCACACGGCCTTGCACGGCCGGATGTACAGGCGCTCGCCGGTCTGTGCGGCGGCCTTCAGGTACTCGGAGACGGTCTCCGCGTCGGCGATCAGCCGATCGCTCTCCGTCCCCGCGTGATCCAGGCGGAGGATCTCGAAACGCATGGGCCTCTCCCTTCCCGTCCTCGGGGTCCGAGGCGGACTCGGCCGACGGTCGGCCACCGGGCGGTGGCTCGTCGGCGTTGGCTGGGTCGGACGTCCGGCAGGTGCGGTCACCCGTCGCTCCCCCCACTCTCAGGCAGGACTCGTTCAGCGGCACTTTCCCTTGCGGCACCGGAGGGAGGCTGTGGTGCCCCGGATCCACCGTGCCGCGACGCTGCTACCCGGCGGTTGCCCGCCGGTAAATCCGTGGTTTCGGCGGCCGGAGGAGGGTGCGGCCGTCGGAGGGTGTTGATCCCGGACGAAATCAAATATTACCCGAGCTAACGATTCTTGTCGCGTGAAAACCGGGGCCGACTTCTGAACGACGGTCAGGAGACCCGCCCGTGGACGGGATCCGACCGGAAAATCCCGGCGACCGGCGACCGGCGTCACGGACCACCCGGCCGGGGCAGGCCGGGCGTCGGGCCGGGTGCCGGGCCGGGCGTCAGGCCGACCAGAACGCGGCCAGCGCCTCGGCCGTCGCGGCCGGCTGCTCCGCGTTGGGGGAGTGCCCCGCACCGGACACCACCAGCCGCCGCGCACCCAGCCGCTCCGCCATCGCGGACTGCTCCTCGACCGGCCACGCGTAGTCCTGCTCCCCGGACAGCACCAGCTTCCGCAGCCGCACCGCCGCCAGCTCGTCCACCCGGTCCGGGGCCGACACCAGGTGCGCCGCCATCGCCTTCAGCGCCACCGGGCCGTTCGCCAGCCAGCGGCGGTGCAGGAAGTCCGCGACCTCCGGATCCAGCGGCGGCACCCGCTCGCCCTCCAGCTGCCGCATCACCTGCCAGATCGACTCCAGGTCCATCGAGTCCAGCGCCTCCAGCAGCATCGCCGTCCGCGCCGCCTCCGCCGGGGCGATCGCCCCCGCCCCGGTCGACATCAGCGTCAACGACGCCCACGGCAGGTCCTCCGGCGCCGCGAGCACCGCCTCGCGCACCACCTGCCCCCCGAACGAGTGCCCCAGCAGGTGCACCGGCCCCGCCACCCCCAGCCCGGCCGTCACCGCCCGCACGTCCGCCCCCAGCGCCGCCACCGCGTACGCGGCCGGATCGTCCGGGCCGCCGGACTCGTACTGGCCCCGCTGGTCCACCGCGACCGTCCGGAAACCCGCCTCCGCGAGCGGCTCCAGCAGCGCGATGAAGTCCTCCTTGCTCCCCGAGAACCCCGGCACCAGCAACGCCGTCCCCCGCACCGCCCCCACCGGCTCCCCCCACAGCGCGGCCAACCCCGCCACCCGGACCGCCCGCGCACACGACGGCAACTTCAAGAACGGCGGCGTACTCATCCGCTGCGGCCCCTCATCATCTCCGGTCACCCGACGTCTCGGTGGCCACCCTACGGCGAACGGCACCGCCGGCAGGGGAGAGCCGCGACGACCCGGCGGGGGTGGCGCGGACGGGCGCTGCCGCGGCCGGCGGGGCGGTGCATCCAGGGGCGCGGGGAACCGCGCGCGGCGGCAGGTGAGCGTCCGCGAGGTCGCGGGGTGGGCGGGAACGCCGCAGGGGAGGGGCTACGTGGTGTCGGCCCTCCCCTGCGGGGTGGTGCTGGTTACTTCTCCACGGCCTTGCGGGTCCGGCGCGGGGCCGGGATCTCCTCGGCGGCGGTGGCCACGGCCTTCTTGGCGGCCCGCTTGCGCGGGGCCGGGGCGGCTGCGGCTTCTTCGGCGGGGGCCTCCACCGCGGCGGCGGCCTTCTTGGTGGTGCGCTTGCGGGGAG
>NZ_JBHUWH010000170.1:0-14942 GCF_042670125.1 Kitasatospora sp. NPDC057198
TAAACCACCATCAGCCCGACAATCCAGGACTAAACAACGGAACGAAACGCCCTCTGAGTCCCGTCTTCACCGACAACGACCGGCCGTTCCGGTCGGCCTACGGCTTCGCGGTCGGTAGCTTCGGCCGCTTCGTCTACGTTCTCTCCGCCTGACCAGTGACGCCCCGTCCCGATCTTGACGATGAGGGGCGGGGCGTCCCGTCGAGCGCTAGGAGGACGGGCTTCCCCCGCTCCCCTTGATGGAGCGCCAGGCGGTGCGGCACATCTCCGCAAGCTCGGGGATCAGCTTGAGGAAGCCGATCAGGAGCATGACGAGCAGGCCCAGCAGGCCAAAGACCCCGAGCAGGGCAAGGGTGACGGCATCGAAGTCCATCGGTTCGGTCTCTCCAGATTTTCCGGGTGATCGAACCGAGGAAACGGCAGTCTCAGTTCGACCACCAGCTTCGTGGTCAACTGAGTAGCTGCCTGACGTGGACAGAAACTCTGGCGCCCGAAGGCACCCTCAAAGTGAATTGTGAGGGTGAACCCAGTGAGAGTTCTAAGCCGAAGTAGAGTTTAAAAATTCATTATCATCAGAGGCCCCCCTGCGTCGCGGGCGGCCCCTCCGGCTCCTCGTGTGCAGGCGTGATCGCCCGCACCCTTCTACCGACTGTATGTCGCGGCCGGAGTGGCCCACAGCATAGGCGTCCTGATTCGATGCCAGCAAACGAGGAGGTGAGCGCAGTGCCGGGACCAATTCCCAACCGCGAGTCCGACCTCGCTCGCCCCCGCGAGCGCAAGGGTGGCGACGTTCAGTCGGTGACCAAGGGCGTGATGCGTCCGGTCAGGATCCCCAACGCCGACCGGAGTTGGCATCCGATCGCCCGGCGCCTCTGGGACGCGCTGAAGTTCTCGGGTCAGTCCGACTTCTACCAGGACAGCGACTGGGCCTTCGCCTACTCGCTGCGCGAAGACCTCTCGGCCTACAAGAAGTCGAACAAGAGGTCCGGGCCAGATGCTCCAGACGATCTACTCGGCCTTCGAGCGGCTGCTCGTCGCCGCGTGCGCATCGAGCTGCACGAGCCGGCTCCCGAGACGGCGTCGGCCGCGGTTCTCGCCATCGCCAGCTACAAGAAAGAGTTGGGACTCAGCAAGTAGGTCGCGCTATGCCTGCGGCTTACTCGATTGGTTCATTCGTAATCAGACCAGTCCCGTAGGCCGTGTAGGCGGCACAGTGGTGTCGCTCGTCGTAGCAAGTAGCCACGCGCACGCCAACCACCACTGCGGCCCCCCGCGCTTCCGCCTGGCTTTTGAGCTCGCTAAATGCACTCCCCACATCGCTGTGTTCCGCGGTATAAGCGAAAAAGCAGAGCTTTGCCGGAAACGTCCCGGGCGGCCAGGTCGGCACATCATTTGTCGTAAGTAAGACAACCTTTCCCATGTACTCAGGTTACGCGGGGGCCGGCGTTGCCACCTCTCCGAGCAGAGCCGAGCCAACCTCGGAGGTGCGCGCAATAACACCAGCAGAAATTGACGCTCTGGAGCTGACGTGCCTCGGCCCCACATGGCAGCGAAGTACCGCCGACTCCTGGCTCCTCCCCCGTCACACGCTCGGCTGGCAGATCGCGGGATGGTGCGCTGAGTACCTGAACGGCGAGGGCTCGACCGACGAAGAGCGTGTTCCCTGGCGCTTCACGAACGAACAGCTCCGCTTCCTACTTTGGTGGTACGCCGTCGACTCCGACGGCGAGTTCATCTAGTACTCCAGTGAGAGTTCTTCGTTTTCCCTGGTCAGCGGCCCGGTGGCGGCGAGTGTAGCCGGGCTGCGCCGGGGGTGGAGGGGTGTTCGCGGGGATGTCGCGCGAACGAGTGGCCCCGGCGCATGTAGTGGCAGTGCCGCGGACAGCTCCTCGGTGTGAGCGACGATCTGGCGGATGTGTGGGACCGGGAACTGGCCGAACTCTTCCTGCGGATCGGGGCTCGCTTCGCGCGGGTGGAGCCGCGGAAGCGGATGCGGGACTACGTGCGCGGGCTGTTGGGCCCGGTAGGGCGAAAGAACAGCTGGCAGTTGGCCGAGTTCGCCGGACACCCGGCCCCACATCGGCTGCAGCACCTGCTCGCCCGCGCCTGCTGGAGCGCGGACGAGGTCCGCGACGACCTGCAGACCTACATCGGCGAGCAACTCGGCACCCCTGACGGTGTCCTGATCATCGACGACACGGGCTTCGTGAAGAAGGGCACGGTCTCGGCCGGCGTGCAGCGCCAGTACTCGGGCACCGCCGGCCGCACGGAGAACTGCCAGATCGGCGTCTTCGCCGCCTACGCCTCGACCAAGGGCCATGCCCTAGTCGACCGTGAGCTCTACCTGCCCAGGTCCTGGACCGACGACCGGCAGCGCTGCCAGGCCGCCCGCGTCCCGGACGAGCGCGGCTTCGCCACCAGGTTGGAGTTCGCACGGTCGATGATCAAGCGAGCTCTGGCCTCGCCGCTGCCGATCGCGTGGGTCACCGCGGACTCGGCCTACGGCCAGGACTCGCACTTCCGCCGGTTCCTCGAAGACGGCGGCCTCTCCTACGTGGTGGCCGTTCCCAAGTCCCAGCAGGTCCACGGCCCGCGGATCGACTTCCTCATCGCCCAAGCCCCGTCCGAGGCTTGGCAGCGACTGTCCGCCGGCTCCGGGGCCAAGGGCGAGCGCCTCTACGACTGGGCCGCAGCACGCCTGCCCGCTGTCTGGGAATTCGACGGCGACCAGCCCACCCGCCAACGCTGGATGCTCGCCCGCCGCAGCCTCACCAAGCCCGACGACATCGCCTACTACCTGGCCTACGCGCCCCTGGACGCCACCGTCGCGGACCTGGTCCGCGTCGCCGGATGCCGCTGGAAAATCGAGGAGTGCTTCCAGAGCGCGAAGAACGAGTGCGGCCTGGACCAGTACGAGGTCCGCCGCTACGTGGGCTGGTACCGGCACATCACCCTCGCGATGCTCGCCCACGCGTTCCTGGCCGTCATGGCCGCCCAGGAGCGCGAAAAGGGGGCGGCGGTGACGACACGCCCGACCTCGTGGACCTCACACCGGCCGAGATTCGCCGTCTGCTGGCAGCTCGACCCCGCCACCGCCCTGCGGACCGCGAGCACACCCTGACCTGGTCCAGATGGCGCCGCCGTCACCAAGCACACGCGCGGCACTGCCACTACATGCGCCGGGGCCACTCGTTCGCGCAACATCCCCGCGAACACCCCTCCACCCCCGGCGCAGCCCGGCTACACTCGCCGCCACCGGGCCGCTGACCAGGGAAAACGAAGAACTCTCACTGGAGTACTAGAGGACCGGCGTCCTTCAGCGGTTCAAGGGCTGGGGTAAGGACCCGCTCTTGGCTGTGATCAGCCTCGTCGAGTTCGTCGGCCCAAGCTGGTTCTCGCACTAGAAGACTGATGAAGATCTTGGCGTGGTCTGGGCTATCGCCGTCAGGCGGTGGCCCAGATGTGCCAGGTGGTGCCGTTGTGGTCGAGTCCGAGGTTGATGAGGGTTCGTAGGTTGAGGGCGGCTGTGCGGGTGTGGAGCCAGGCGTTGTTCTTGATCGTGCCGGTGCGTCGGAGTCGTCGGTTGCCGTGGGTGACGAGCCAGGCGACGGCGCGTTCGACCGGTGGCCGCCAGCGGCGGTAGGCGGCCTGCCAGTCGGGGTCGGTGGCGGCCTGGCGGCGGGAGGCTGCGAGCAGGTCGTGGTGGGGGCGGATGGTGACGAACCGTCCGGCCCTGGCGGTGCTGCAGCGCTCCCGCAGCGGGCAGCCGGTGCACTGCTCGGTGAACAGGGCTTTGCGCTGCATCTTCTGCCCGGACGGTTCGGACAGGGGGACGGTTTGTCCGGCCGGGCAGGTCACCGTGCTGCCGACCGTGTCGATGGCGAAGTCGTCGAGGCTGAACCCGCCGGGAACGGCGGTCTTCAGTGGAGCGGGCTTGAGGAACAGCCGGTGCCCTGCCTGCCGTAGCTCCTGGTGGGTGGGGCCGGTGGAGTAGGCGGTGTCGCCGAAGGCGTCGACCGGCTCGTCCTCGTCGGCGAGCAGGTCGAGGGCGACGTTTGCCTCATGGTGCCCGCTTCCGCTGCCGGGGGTGAGGGCGACGGCGGTGAACAGGCCGGTTTCGGGCTCGACGGCCAGGTAGGCGTGGGCGGCCATGGCCAGGGTGGTGTGCCGGTACCACCCCGGGTGGCAGCGGACCTGGTAGTCGTCGAGGCCGCACTGGCCTTTCGCGGTCTGGAAGCACCCCTCGATCGTCCAGCGGGCACCCGCGACGGCGATCAGCTCGTTCAGTGTGGCCTCGGCGGGCGCGTAGGCGATGTAGTAGGCGATCTTCGTGGGATCGGTGATGCTGCGGCGGGCCAGGACCCAGTGCCTGCGGTCGGGGCGGTGCCAGGGGCGGACCTCCACGCGCGCCCAGTCGTAGATCCGCAGGCCGTGGGCGCCTTCGCCGCAGGATCGGCGCTTCCACTTCTGCCGGGGCAGGTCGGCCATCAGGTCGTGCAGCCGGTGGTCCAGGGCCCGCCACGTAACAACGGTGTCGTGCCGGGTGGTGGCCACGACGTGGAAGATATCGGCCTGCTCCAACTCGGTCCGCCGGCCCTTGTCGCAGCCGTAGCCCGCGTCCGCGGTCACCCAGCGGAACGGGATCCGGTCGTCGATCGCACGGCGGACCATCGCCCGCGCGAGCTGGACCGCGGTGGCGAACTCGACCTCGTCGCCGATCCCGGCCGCCCGGCAGCGCTCGCGGTCGTCCGTCCAGGACTTCGGCAGGTAGAGCGCCCGGTCGATCCACGTCCGGCCCAACTTGCCCGAGTACGCGAGGAAGACTCCGACCCGGCAGTTCCCGGTCCGGCCGGCGGTGCCGGAGTACTGCCGCTGGACGCCGGCCGACCGCACGCCCTTCTTCAGGAACCCGGTGTCGTTCACGATCAGCACGCCGCCCGGGTCCGCCAGGTGCTCGACCACATGCCCGTGCACGTCGTCGAGCACCCCGTCGGCGTCCCAGTCGATCCGGTTCAGCAGCCGCTGGATCCGGTCCGGCCCGCCGTGACCGGCCTCCTCCGCCACCGTCCAACCGTTCTTGCGCTCCAACGGCGCCGGCAGGCCACTCATGTAGGCCAGTGCCGACTCGTGCGACTCGCTCCGCGCGAACCGGTGAGCAAACCGCTCATGCAGGCCGGCCAGCCCGTCCGACCAGCGACGAGCATCGACCTCGGATATGTCCCCACCCATGAACAGCCCAACGAACGAACCCAACAACCGTCACAATAAGCACCGTTACAGTACTAGACCGGTTCGGCATATCCGTGTTGCATCCGGTGCAACATCGTTGCATCGCGAACGGCCTCCCCGTCCGAGGGGCCAGCCGGGGAACCCGTCTCAACCCGTTCCCCGGGAGCTCCAGCTCAGGACCATGGGCAGCACACGCGAGATGCTGCACCGGATGCAATTCCGCGCGTTACTCCAGGTAGATCCCGGCGAAGGAGCCGTCGAATCCGAGGGCGATCTCGCCTTCGCGGACGGTCGGGTAGTGCGTCCAATTCGGGTCGGTGATCATGGCGGCGAAGTCGGCGCGGGTGATCTCGGGCTCCAGCCACTTGTGCCCACAGCGGCAGTGGATCCACACGTGCTGGCGGTAGTTGGTCAGCAGCCAGTCGCGCTGGGCCCGGCACTTGGTGCAGTAGACCGGCATGCCGCGCAGGTCCATTGGGCGGGGGCACTGCAGACCGCGGGTGGTTTCCGGTCCGCTGGGCGGGGCCGTCTCGTGCTCCAGCCGCAGCAGCGGGTCGCCGGCAGTCGGCTGCGCGGCGGGCGCGGCCGGAGCGGTGGTCTCTTCGGTGGTTCTGGACACGGGCTGCTCTCCGTTCGGGCGGTGCGGGTTCTTGCGTAACACCTGGTGGGAATGGGTGTCGAGGGGTTTCGGGCACCGGTCAGCGCCGAGGGGCCGGGCGGTGGGGGTCGGTGGTCGGTCGGGTAGGTGTTGGAGTTGCGGTGCGGGCGACCGGGCGGCCGGGTGCCTTCTTGGTCGAATTGGTGCCGGCCTTCGGCTTGGCGGAGCCGTTGGGGAGGGCGGGCAGGTCGGCGAGGCGGCGAATGCGCCAGACCAGCACGGTGTCCATGTCGCGGGCGGTCTCCAGCTCGCGGCGGTCGACGGCTTCTTCGAGGAGGGCCTGGGGGTCGTGGCCGGCCTTCTCGGCTTCGGCGAGGGTGGCGGCCAGGGCGTCGAACCGCTCGGTGGCACCGGTGCGGGTGGCCGGTTCGCCGAGGGTGGCCCGGATGGTGGCTTCGTGGCGGCGGCGTTCGGGTTCGGGCAGTACCTGGGCCTTCTCGCGCATCGCCCGCAGCGGGGTTGCGGCGCTCTGGCGGTAGGCGGCACGCAGGTGTTCGGCGGCTTGGCGGGAGGCTGCTGCCTGCTGGGCGTGGCCGCGGGCGGAGTGCCAGCGGGCGGCGGCCAGGGTGAGCAGGACGAGGGTGGACAGGACCATCGCGGTGGCTCCGCCGTCCTCTCCTCGTCCAAGCGCCGTTCCGGCGTGGACTATTCCGCGGGCGGCCGAGCGCAGGGCGCGGATGTCTGCGTTCTCGGCGCGGACGTGGGAGCGGGTGGCGCGCTCGAAGGCCCTTGCGGCGTCACGTAGTTCGGCGCGGGTGGCGGCCGGGGCGGTCTGGGCGAGTGCGTCGAGGAGTTCGCCGGCGCCGACGAGCTGGGCGGCGGCTTCGTCGCCGTCTTCGTCGAGGACCGCGGTGGCGCGCTCGGCGGTGCCGGCAGCTTCCCGGCGGATGCGGGCGGACGCGGACCGGTCGGTGCGGGACGTGTCGGGTCGGGGCGTGGCGGTTTTGGCGGGGCTGTCGGTCAGGCGGCGGCGGATCTGCGGCAGGGAGAGGTCGGGGGCAAGAGTGGATCCGGCGAACCAGACGGGCTCCTTGCTGGCGTTGCGGTCGCCGGGCAGGGCGACGTTGTAGCCGAGGACGTCGCCGGAGGGGGCGTGGCGGAGCTTCACCCGCAGGCCAGCCTCGCGCAGCCGGGTGAAGAACTCGGCCTCGTCGGCGGCTCCGGCAACAGCCTGGCGGACGACTTCGCGCAGGCTCTCGCGCGGGGTCTCGGTGCGGCCGGTGCGCTCGGCCTTGAAGCGTTCGGCGCTGGTGGGGTTGGTGGCGGCGGTGCCGTCGCCGGGCTTGAGCTGGCGCAGGCCCATCTCCTTCTCGATGCGGCGGCATTCGGCCTGGGCCTTCTTGAAGTCGTAGTTCATCCGGGGTCGGCGGAGGTCGCCTCGGACCATGGTGGCCAGGATGTGGATGTGGTCGTCGGCGTGGCGGACGGCGACCCACCGGCAGCCGTCCGGGTCGCCTTCGGGGGCGAGGTTGACGGCGTGGACCAGGCGGCGGGCGACGGTGTTCCACTCCTCGTCGCTCAGGGTGCGGTCGCCGGGGTCGGTGCGTACCGAGCAGTGCCAGACGTGCTGGGCCGGGGCGGCTGTGCCGGCCTGCTTGACCCTCAGGTCCAGGGCTGCCGCGAGTCGGGTCATGGTGGCCTTCGGGTCTGCGTCCGCGCCGGTGTCCCGGCCGGGGTCTGGGGCGAAGCCGTCCCAACTCCCGACCAGGTGGGGGTCGGTGTGCTCGTCGCGCTTTCCGGGGCCGTAGAGGTAGGCGAGCAGGCCGTGGGTGCGGGAGCCGCGTCGGATCTTGGGGATCATCAGAGCCGCTTCTTCACCAGGGCGTCGGCCGCGTCGTCGAGGCGGGCGAGGGTCCGGACCAAGGCGGTTGTCGCGTAGGCGAGTTCGCCGCTGCGGAGCTGTCCGCCCGCGTTGATGTGGTGTGCGATCTGGTTGATGTTGTTGCCGATCCGGGCGAGAGCGGTGCGCAGGGCGGCCAGTTCGTCGATGGCGGCGTCGAACTGGTCGTTGCTGTGGACGGTGGTCGAGCCGCGGGCGACGGCGAGGGCGGCGGCGGCGAGGAAGCGGGCGACGGTGACGGCGCGCTGCGCGGCGGCGGCGGTGATCTCGGCTTTCTCGCTGTCGGAGAGGCGGGTGGTCGTCTTGTGGGTGCGCTCGCGGGGCTCGCGGCTGCGGCGGCGGGGCTTGCGCTCGGGAAACGGCGGGGCGCTCGGCTGCTGCTGGTCGCGGACGGTGGGCTGGTCGGGGGCTTCTCCTTCGAGCGGCGCCCCCTGGTACTGCTCGTCTGGCTGGTCCCCGAGCGCCCTCGCTCGGGAACCAGCCAGACTTCCCCCGCCGTCCTCGGCGGGGGCAAGTGCGTACGACGGGCCGTAGGACCGTCGTAGGCGACAACTTGCTCCGCCAGGAGCCCGGTTGGGGTCAGCGTCCGCTCGCGGTGGTGTGGTCTTCGGAGCGGTGCCGGTCATCGGCGCATCTCCGTGTCGCGCTGCTCGACGTCGCGGACGAGGTCCTCGATCCAGTCGAGGGCCAGGACCGGGTGGTGGAGGGTCCAGGGCCGGGAGTGCCGGCCCCGTTGGACGGTCCGGGTGCCGTCGGTGCCGTCCTGGACGCGGTGGAGGTGACCGTGCTGCTGCAGGACGGTCAGCCAGGCGTCCGCCTCGGTCCAGGTGGCGGGGGTAGTGCGCATGACGGTGCTCCACTTCGGTGGTGCGGTGGCGGGTGGGTGACCGGCCGGGGTGACCTCCTCGGTCAGCCCGGCCGGTCGGTGTCGGTCAGCTCCGGTCGGCGTCGGCGAGCTGGTTCTTGCACTGCTGTTCGCGGAGCTGGGCCATCAGCTGGGTCAGGGTGTCGCTGGACAGCGGGATCTGCTGCCCTCGGATCGCGGTGGCGACCACGGCGCGGGTCAGCTTGTTGTCCGCTTCTGCGACCGCCTGCTTGGCGATCTCCAGCAGTTCCTCGGTGTCCCGGTCAGCCGCCCGGTCAGTGACCGGCCGGGAGGTGACCGGGCTGACCGGCGGAGCGGTCACCGGGACGACCTCGACCGCCCGGTCACTGACCGGCAGGGCGCTGACCGGCTGACCGCCCAGGTCAGCGGCCCCGGCCACCGCCACCGGCAGCGCGGTGACCGGGCTGACCGGTGGGGCGGTCACCGGGACGACCTCGGCCGGTCGGTCACTGACCGGCAGGGCGCTCTGCTGGCCGGATTCGAGGTCGCCGGTGGTTCCCGGGTCTTCGGCCGGTCCGGTCAGCTGGTCGCTTCGGTCGCTCTGGCCGTCCCGGTCAACCGGGTTGGCCGGTCCGCGGGCGAGCAGGATGTACAGGTGGACGGCGCCGGCCGAGGCGAGTGGGGCAATGGTGGAGAGCACCGCGACCACCGTGTCGGTCAGCCGCAGTCCGGTGGCGGTGCTCTGCTCGTTCATCCTGACCGCGTGCAGGGCGTTGGCCCACAGGCTCGTGCCGGTGGCCGCGCCGAAGAGCAGCCACACGTAGGCGCGGGCGCGCAGCGGGGCGTCGCGCATCACGAGCAGGGCTCGGATGCTGTAGGCGATGAAGCCGTCGACGATGAGCGGGAAGAGGTAGGTGAGGAGGCCGCGAACGTGGACGGCTTCGGCCATCTGCTGGAGGGAGTCGTAGGAGAGGGCGAAGCCGGTGGCGCCGAGGGCGATGACGGCGGTGCGGTCCCAGCCGGTGACGTGCACGGTGGCGGTGGTGGTCGGGGTGGTGGTGCTCATGCGGCCGTCCCGAAGTCGTCCGAGGTCAGGCGGCCGGTGCCGGTGTCGGCTGTGTGCGCGGTGGTGCGGGCGTCCTGCTGGAGTTCGCGGTTGCGGATGGCGCGGCGGGTCTTGCGGTAGAGCTTCTGGGCGTGGTCCTCGGTGATCTTGAGCAGGTTGGCGATCCGTTCGGTACTGACGCCGTGGCGGTATCCGGCGAGGACGACGGCGTGGCGCTCGGCGGTGGTGAGGTGGATGTCGCGTCCGGCGAGGGCGGCGTTGACCCGGCCGTAGTCGAGGCGCTTGGCGATCTCCTTGTGCAGGGGTGCGCGCTCCTCCTCGGTGTAGCCGCCCCGGATGCCGTCCGTCTCGCCGCCTTCGAGGGCGGCGTCGAGGCAGGCCAGGCGAACGGGGCACTGGGCGCACAGCGACAGCGCGGTGGAGATCTTGTCGATCTCGTCAGGCCCGGGGAAGAACACGTCGGGGTCGACGGGGTTGTACTCGCTGGGGTGGCAGACGGCCTGGACCTGCCAGGTGTGGTCGCCGAGCGAGCGGTAGCGCTCGGCGTTGGCCGTGGTGGTGCTCATGCGGGGGTGCTCCGATCGCTCTCCGCGCGCGGGGCGGCGTCGGCGGAGAGGTGCGCTGGGTCGGTGAAGGGCGAGGCGGCGCGCTCGGGGGCGCGGCCGGGCGGCGGTCGTTCAGGCGGCGCGCTGGAGGCGTCTGCGGTCGACCGGTTCGAACTCGACCCGGGTGGTCATCTCGGCGAGGCGGGAGGTGACGCGGTCGCCGAGGTACGCCTTGAGGTCCCTGATCTGCAGGTTCGTCGTGATCAGGGTCGGGAGCATCGCGTTGTACCGGCGGTTGATGAGCCGGTAGGTCTGTTCTTCGACGAACTCGCTGGTCTTGGCGGCGCCGAGGTCGTCGAGGATCAGCAGCGGTACCCGGCTGTAGGCGGCGAGCACGTGCTCGGCGTCGGTGTCGGAGTTAGGGCGGAGTTCGGCGTAGAGGTCGGCGGCGGTGGTGGCGCGCCAGCGCACGCCGAGGCCGGCTCGCACCAGGACGCGGATGGCGCCGTACGCCTGGTGGGTCTTGCCCGCGCCGGTCACCCCGGCCATCAGCAGGCTGGGACCGATGGCGACTTGGCGGCGCGCCCCGGTGCTGGGGGCGGTGGCCTGGGCGGCGACCTGCCGGGTCCAGGCCAGGACCAGCGGGTGGTCGGCGACGGCGTCGCGGTAGCGGGGCGGCATCCCGGCGGACAGCGCGGCCTCCGGCGAGAACGGCTCCGGCTCGTCGGGGAGGGCGTCGACTCGGGCGCGGTCGATGCCCCGGGCGGCGAGGATCCGGGCCATCCGGTCCAGGGCGGAGGGCCCGTCGGCGAGGGTCCGCGGGTCGCGGTGGTGGCGCATCACAGCTCCTCGGCGTAGGCGGTGGCGGCGTCGACCGGGTTGGTCCACGCCTGGTGAGCGGGCAGGTTAGAGCGCGATCCCGGCCGGGCCAAACCGGCGGTGCGTGCGTTCATGGCGTCGTTGACCAGGCTCGGCAGCCGGGAGGGGTGGCCCTGGATCTCGGCGAAGCGCCGCAGCCCGGCGCGGACGTGCTCGGGGTCGATGCCCTCGGCCAGCAGGCCCTTGACGGTCTTGCCGAGGTGGCCGAGCACGCCGTTCGGCGGACGCCGGTCGCACGCGGCGACGTACTCGCCGACGAGCCGGCCCGCCGAGACGACCTCCGGCTCGGGCGCTTGCCGCCCCGTAGGGAAAGAAGATCCAGGATCCAAGATCCTAGATCCAGGCGTCGAGGGCTCCCGGACGCTTCGCCGAGCCTTCGGGGAGGCTTCGGCGAATGCCGCCTGACCTGTGCTTTTTCCAGCGGCGGGGACGGCCGTGCGATTCTCGTCGACCACCGGGGCAGTGGCCGTGCCGCTGCCGGTGCCGCCCTGCGGGGACGGCTTCGCGACGGGACCGGAAAGGGGGGCGAGGTGGGAGGGAACGTTCGCCGAGGGTTCGTCGAACAGTCGGGGAGCGATCGGGGCGGTCTCGGATGCGGAGGTCGACGCTTGGGCGAGGGTGGCACGCTGGATGCACGGGCCCTTGCAGACGCCGCACCGCTCCGGCTCGCAGTGCGGGCAGGCCGGCAGCCTGGACAGCGACGGCTTGTCGATCTTCTGGTGGTTGCGCCAGGTCGGGTAGTGGAAGTACTTCCGGCCGTCGCAGCCGGTGTAGCGGCAGACGGCTCCGGCGGCGGCGAGCTGCTTCAGGTGGTCCTCGACGTCGGCGCGGGTGATCTCCTCGCGCATCGGCCACACCAGGCCGTAGACGATCGCGGCGTTGTCACGGTGGCGGCCGTGGTCGTCGGCGTGGTTGGTCATACCGAGGAAGGTGACCATCGCGGGGATGGAGACCTCGGCGAGCGTCTCGCTCACCCAGGTCTCGGGCTTGACCGATCGAATGCGCGCCATGTCAGCGGCCCCGAGCGGCGGTGCCCACGCCGACGGTGAGCCGTCCGGTGGCGAGATCGAGGGTGTGGAGACCTGTCCAGTCCACGTCGGGCCAGGTGCGGACCACCCAGCGGGCGACGACCTGGGAGGTGGTCCGACCGAGGGGCATCTGCCTCCCGCCTGCGTCGACCGCCACCGCCCAGGGGTGGGGGCACTGGCGGCGCGGACTGACGAGCCCGACCTGGACCGCGGCGGCACCGGGCAACGGGTCGGCCAGGCACTCGGCCAGCCGGAGGTGCCGAGCCGAGGTGGGCGGCGCCGAGGTCTCGGCTTCCATCGTGGGTACGCGCATGCGATACTCCGTTGCTCGTAGGAGCGCGCGGCGGTCTCTCGTGCAAGGAAGTCCCGCCGAGCGCGTGGCAGTGAACCGGCCCCCTTCGGGGTGCCGTCCGGCGTCCAGGAGTTGGTAGCTCCGGGGCGCCGGCCCCATTTCCGGCCGATGCAGGCAGCAGCCCTTCCGGCCCGCCCTCCGCCGTGCACGGTGGGACCAGGACCATAGGGCGAGCAGGGGTCACACATCCACCCCGTTTGATCGCCTGAGCAGCAGCGACGGACTTTGGTGCGTCGCAATCGCGATCAACGTACACTAAAGTCCGCAAGATCGGGAGACTAGAGTCCGCAGGGTGGTCACCGAGGCGAGGATCGGCGGACTATAGTGCGTCCCATCGCCGCACACCGATGGAGCACCCCATGGCCGCCACCGTCCAGTCGAGACTCAACGACCTCTTCGCGACCCACCGACACCCGAGCGAGGGTCGCGAGTTCACCAACAAGGAGATCGCGGACCGGACGGCCGCATGGGCGGAGGCCAATGGCGGGACCGCGGTCAGCGCGAGCCTGATCCAGAAGCTCCGCGTCGGCGGGAAGACGAACCCGACGGCCAACACCCTCTGGGCCCTCGCCAAGGGCGGCTTCGGCGTACGCCCCAGCTACCTCCTGGGGGACGACGAGCCCGAGGAGGCGGCCGCCTCGGCCGCGCCGGCCGCGCCCGAGGACATGGAGAGGATGCTCAAGGAAGGCCCTGCGGCCAACCTCGCCTTCCGAGCGTCCGGACTCTCGACCGAGAGCCTGTCGACCATCGCCCGCATGATCGAGATCGCCAGGGCCGCAGAGGGCCTGGACGCCGGTTCGACCGATTGATTCCGACACCGCCAGTGATCATCTAAATGGTGCTCAGATAAATTTCCAATAACGCCCTGCACTACCGAGCGTAGTTCGCACATGACGAATCCTCCGGGAATCCCGCCTCGCGGCGAGCGCGGGATTACGCTCCGCAACGAACGGGTACGCCCTACGGGCCTCGACAGCAGTACAGGCCGTTCGTGCGCAATATGATTTGATCCCCCTCGGGGCGCAGGAGAATCACTGGAACGGACAAGGGTCATGCGAAGCTGGCGCAGGAGAAGCCAGGTGGGCGAGTACGACGATCAATCCGCCGTCGCGGAAAGTCTGGAAATCCCTTCCCCGTTCACCATTGAGAAGTTGTGCGACAGCATTGCGGAGCAGCGCGGCCGCCGGATACACATCCATGCCATTGAGCACGAGGGCGCGGCGAACTCCGCTCCCTGCGGGGCTTGGATCGCCCTGGAGAATTCCGATCACATCTTCGTGGAGAGCGCGACCAGTGCGCTGCACCGCGACCACATCATCCTTCACGAGTTGTGCCACATGCTGCTGGGCCACTCATGTCTCCCGACCGAGCCCCACGCCCACCCGCCCATGCAGGGCGGACCGCGGCGCAGTGTCGGCGAGATACTGAGCGTCGAGGAGTGGGCCGGCTTTCCGATGAACCGGATCGTCAGCCTTCTCGGCCGGACCAGTTATACGCACGAGGACGAGCAGGCGGCCGAAGGGCTGGCCGGCTTGCTCGCACGGCGGATTCGTCAAGCCGAGGAAACCGCTGGCAGACCGGTCGATCCGCTCGCAAGTCATCTCCTGTCCGCCCTGATCGAGTAATCGGTATGCGCGTCATCAATCTGAGCGTCTGTGTAATTCTGTGGGCGATAACGGCGTGGAGGGCCCCCGGAGCATTCCGGCACAAGGAGAAGCAGGTCCTCTGGGTGGCCTTCTTCGTCCTGGCCGTGGAAATGTGCTTCGCCAACGACCCGGCGATCCTGTGGCTCGACGGAGCAATCGGGGTGCACAGCTTCGCGGCGCTGCTCAAGCATGCTTCGGCGGTCTCGGCTGCCGCCTGCGTCCTCGTCTTCCTCTCGCGTGCAACCGCCAGCTCCGCTCCCCCGGTCCCCCGACAGCGGCTTCGCCCCGGCACCGTGGTGCCCCTGGTCACCCTCGCCGCCATGGTCGTCCTGTTCTTCGGGGCCGATCGCCCGCGGGAGGCGATCGATCCGCTGACGGCCTACCCCGAAGATCCGTGGCTCCTGGCCTACACCCTGCTGTGGACCACGTACTTCGGCTGGGCGATGTTCACGGCCTCCCGGCTCTCCCGGCAGTGGTCGCGCCGCCCCGGTCCGGACTCGCTTCGCCGCGGACTGCGGCTGATCTGCCTGGGTGCCGGTATCGGCATCGCGTACACCGTCCACCGCGCCTCGATGCTCGTGGTCGGCCGTCTCGGCCTCCACCCGCTGTCGACCGGTACGGAGCAGTTGCTGAACCGCCTCCTGGCGCTCGTCCCGCTGCTGCTGATCTCCGCGGGCAGCACCATGCCGATGGTCCCGGTGACCGTCCGGGCGGCCCGGCAGCACTACCGCCTCGTGCGGCTGTACCCGCTCTGGGCGCACTTGAGCGACGCCGTCCCGCAGATCCGCTACGGCACGGCCCGGCATCCGGTCGCGGACGCGCTCGACCCGCGTGGCGTCCGCGACCGGCTCTACCGGCGGACGATCGAGATCCG
>NZ_JBHUWH010000171.1:0-14934 GCF_042670125.1 Kitasatospora sp. NPDC057198
GTCGCGGCGGTCGGGGCCTCGACCGCGTGCCGGCCGTCGGCGCCCAGGACCTTCCAGGCGACGGCCCACAGCGCGCCCACCGCGACCAGGGCCCACAGCGCGGTCCGCCAGCCGTGGTGCTGGATCACCCAGGAGAGGGTGGGCGCGGAGACCACCACCCCGAGCGTGACGCCGAGGGTGACCAGCGCGCCGGGCAGGTTGCGCCGGTGGTCGGGGAACCAGGCCAGCGCGGCGTGCTGGGCGACCGGGAAGGCGGGCCCCTCGGCGGCGCCGAGCAGGACGCGCGAGGTGACCAGCACCGCGAGGCCGCCGCCGATCGCGGCCGGGACCTGCGCCACCGACCACAGGACGGCCATCACCAGCAGCAGCACCTTGGGCGAGACGCGGTCGGCGGCCAGTCCGACGACCACGGCGGCCACCGAGAAGAGCAGGAAGAACGCGCCGTTGGCCAGGCCGAACTGGGTGGCGTTCAGGTGCAGGTCGGCCCGGATCTCGTCGGCGGCCAGGCCCAGCACGGACTTGTCCGCGAAGTTGACCATCATCAGGACGACGAGCAGCGCGGTCACCGTCCAGGCGCGGGCGCCGCCGCCGGCGGACGGAGCGGACGGGGCGGACGGGGCGGGGTGCGGGGGAGCGGTGGACACCTCGGCCATGGGGGGCTCCTGGGGGAGGGAGGGGCGTCTCGGGGAGGGGGTGCCTCGGGAGGGGCGTCGCGGGAGGGGCGTCCCGGGAGGGGAAGGGGGCGGGGCCGTGCGCTCCGCCGGGTGCGCACGGGCCCGGCGGGGGTCAGGAGAGCGGGACCCCGGCGATGGCGATCCGCTCCATCACGCGGCGCTGCGGGTAGTAGTCGTTGATCGCGTAGTGCTGGGTGGCGATGTTGTCCCAGATCGCGATCGAGTCGGGCTCCCAGTGGAAGCGGACCTGGTACTCGGGGATGCGCGCCTGGAGCACCAGGACGTCGAGCAGTTCGCGGTTCTCCTCCTCGGAGAGTCCGACGATGCGGGTGGTGAACGGCTCGTTGACGTACAGGGTGCGGCGGCCGGTGCGCGGGTGGTCGACCACCACGGGGTGCTCGACCTGCGGCCAGCTCAGCCGGAAGGCGGCCTGCTGCTCCTCGTTCATCAGGGCGCCCCAGCTGGGCAGCCAGTCGTGGACGGCGGTGAGGCCGTCGATCCGCTCCTTCAGGTCGGCGGGGAGGTTGTCGTACGCGGCGGCCATGTCGGCCCACATGGTGTCGCCGCCGGCGGCCGGGACCTCGACGGCGCGCAGCACCGAGCCGAGGGCCGGGCTGGCCATGAAGGAGTGGTCGCTGTGCCAGATGTTCTTGTTGCCGGCGGCCTTGGCGTCCTTGGCGAGCCGGGAGACGCCGGCGGTGCCGGTCTTCGGGAAGAACGGGTTGGGCTCGGGCGGCCCCCAGACGGCGGACAGCGCCAGCTGGTGCTCGGCGGTGAACCCGTGCTGGCCCCGGAAGAACACCACCTTCCACTCGGCCAGGGCCCGCCGCAGCTCCTCGGCGAGCGCCTCGCCGATCGGCCGGGTCAGGTCGACGCCGCCGAGGACGGCGCCGAAGTGCGGGGTGAGCGGCCGGATCCCCAGCAGCTCGTAGGGCTCCGGTTCGGCCCCGGGGGCGAGCCGGTCCAGGGTCCGGCTCCCGTAGTGCATGAGCGGCTTGTCCAGGACGGGCTTGGGATCGGCGACGGGGGTGGTCGCGACGGCGTGCATGCGGGTTCCTCCCAGCAGCGGACGCTGATTACGTAACCGGAAGTATCGATATTCCGGCGGGCCGGGGCAAGGGTCCGGGACGGTCGGTTTTCTGACGGGCGGTCAGGGAGGGCGAACCCCGGGCGGGCCCCGGGCGAGCCCCGGACGGACCCCGGACGGGCTCCGGGCGCGGGCATGCCGGAGCGGCGCACGGACGGGGTGCTCCCCTCCGTGCGCCGCTCGAAGGCGCAGGTCACGCGGGCTGCGCAGCCCTCCGGTTCACGGCGTGGCGGCGACCGCCCGGGCGATCAGCTCCACCACCGACTCGACCAGCTGCTCGTCGGGCAGCTGCTGCTCGGCGACCATCCGGAACACCAGCGCGGCCGCTACCAGGGTGGCCGCGGCGCCGAGGTCGACGTCGGGGCGGACGTCGCCGCGGGCCACGCCGCGTTCCAGCAGGTGGCGGGTCTCGCCCATGACCCGGGCGGTGTACGCCTGGTAGGCGCCGGGTTCGGCGCCCGCCTCGGCGGCGGAGCCGATCACCCCGGCGAGCAGCCGGTTGACGCCCGGCTGCCGGTAGGCGGTCATCCGGGCGGTCAGGACGGCGCGCAGCTCGGTGCGGAAGTCGCCCGCGTCGGGGACGGTCAGCGGGCCGATCCGGGATTCGGCGGCGGCGATCAGCAGGTCCTGCTTGGTGGGCCAGCGGCGGTAGATGGCGGGTTTGCCGACGCCGGCCCGGGCGGCGACGGCGTCCATGGTGAGGGCGCCCATGCCGCTCTCGGCGACCAGTTCGACCACGGCGTCGAGCACCGACGCCGTGACGTGCTCCTGCCTCGGCCGCCCCGGGCCCCTGCGCATCCGTTCCTCGACCATGCGGCCGACCTTAGCCAAGCGGTTCAGGCCGGGGTGCCGGGGGAGGTCAGCTCGGCGCGCAGCACGTGCTTGGTGACCTTGCCGGAGGGGGTGCGCGGGAGCCCGTCGCGCAGCACCAGTTCGCGCGGGATCTTGTAGCGGGCGATCCGGGGCTCCAGCCAGGCGCGCATCCCGGCGGTGTCGAGCGCGGAGCCCGGACGGGCGACCACGACGGCGACCACGGTCTCGCCCCACTGCGGGTGCGGCCGGCCGACCACGGCGACGTCCAGCACGTCCGGGTGGCCGCGCAGGACGCCCTCGACCTCCTGGGAGGCGACGTTCTCGCCGCCGGTGATGATCACGTCCTTGATCCGGTCGACCACGGTGACGAACCCGTCCGCGTCGAGGCGGCCGAGGTCGCCGCTGCGGTACCAGTCGCCCGCGAACACCTCGGCGGTGGCGGCCTCGTCGTCCAGGTAGCCGACCATCCGGGTGTCCGAGCGCAGCCAGATCTCGCCGCTCTCCCCGGCCCCGGCGTCGCTGCCGTCGGGGCGCACCACCCGCAGGTCGACGCCGGGCATGCCGCCGCGGCCGATCGCGCCGGCCTTGGCGACCTGCTCGGCGGGCGAGAGCGAGGCCCCGACCGGACCCGTCTCGCTCATCCCGTACACCTGGTGGAACTGATCGGAGCCGTACGCGGCCATCAGGCGGCGCACGGTGTCGGCGTCCAGCGGCCCGGCGCCGTAGATCCAGGCGCGCACCGAGGACAGGTCGTACGAGGCGAAGTCCGGGACGGCCTGGACGGGCGCGATCAGCGCGATCGGGGCGGCGAACAGGGCGGTGACGCGTTCGCGCTGGACCGTCTCCAGCAGGCCGCGCGGCTCGTACTCGCGCTGGAGCACGACGGTGCCGCCGAGCAGCAGGGTGCCCAGCGTCCAGTTGTTGAGCGGGGAGGCGTGCCAGATCGGCATGCAGATGAGGAAGCGCTCGTCGCGGTGCAGCGGGACGGTGGCGGCGGTGCAGACGGCGGTCAGGGCGATGCCGCGGTGGGTGTGCACGCAGCCCTTGGGGGTGCCGGAGGTGCCCGAGGTGTAGAGGATCTGCGAGACGTCGGTGTCCGGCCCGGCCTCGCCGCTCCAGGGCGCGGCGGCCGCCAGCAGCGACTCGAAGCAGTCGGCGGGGCGCTGCTCCGGGCCGGCGTCCGGGTGGCTGACCAGCCAGCGGACGTCCGCCTCGGCGGCGGTGGCGCGCTCGCCGACCTCGGCGTCCACGACGGCCAGCCGGGCCCCGCAGTGGGCGAGTTGGCGGGCCACCTCGGCGGTCTGCAGCTTGTGGTTGACCGGCACCAGCACCGCGCCCGCGTACCAGGCCCCGAACGCGGCGAACAGGAACGCCGGGGTATTGTACGTCATCACCGCGACCCGGTCCCCCGGGCGCACCCCCGCCTCCCGCAGCACGGTCGCGGCGCGCCGGGCGGCCGCGCCGAACTCGCCGTACGTCCAGCGCTGTTCGCGGTAGACGAGGGCCTCCTTGTCGCGGCCCGAGCGAACCACGCTGTCCAACAGGGCGCTGAGGTGCATCACGTTCTCCTGACGTGCCGGACCCGCGGGGGCGAGGCCACCGGGTGTCCTCGGGGGATCCTTGGCGGGAAGCTATGAATGATGGTTCACTTCTTTCATGGCCTACCGCAAGACCCCAGCCGAAATCCGCCGGCTCAGCACCGCCAAGGAGCTCCTGGTGGCCCGCGCCACCGAGGTCGTCGCGGAAGTGGGCTGGTCGCAGGCGTCGGTCACGGCCGTCGCCGACGCCGCCGGGATCGCCGCCGGCTCCGTCTACCAGCACTTCCCCTCCAAGGCGGCGCTCGCCGTCGAGGTGTTCCGGCGCGCCGCCGGACGCGAGGTGGAGGTGCTCGGCGAAGTCCTGCACGGCCCCGGCGACCCGGTCGAACGGCTCGCCCGCGGCGTCCAGGTGTTCGCCCGCCGCGCCCTGGAGAACCGCGGCCTCGCCTACGCCCTGCTCGCCGCCCCCGCCGAACCCGCCGTCGGCGCCGAACGCCTCGCCCACCGCCGCCGCTACCGCGCCCTGTTCGCCGAAGTCGTCCGCGAGGGCGTCGCCACCGGCGCGCTGCCCGCCCAGAACGGCGAGATCACCGCCGCCGCGCTCACCGGCGCCATCGGCGAGATCCTGGTCGACCCGCTCGGCGGCCCCGGGGACGAGGACCTCGACGCCCTGCTCGCCGACCTCACCGCACTGGCCCTGCGCTGCGCCGGCGCCCCCCGCAGCTGAAACCACCCGCAGCTGAAACCCCACCCCCACCCTCCCGGAGGCCCCCGTGCCCGCCAGCCACCCCACCGCCGCCACCCACCGGGTCACCAACCAGGCACCCCCGCTGACCGGCCACGACGTCGCCGAGGACGCCGTCCTGCTGGAGGGCCTCGACCGCGAGGGCGCCGGCTGGCACCGCGAGGAACTCCACCGCCTCGGCCGCCTGGCCGGCGGCGAACAGGCCCAGCACTGGGCCGACCAGGCCAACCGGCACGAACCCGAACTGCGCACCCACGACCGCTACGGCAACCGGATCGACGAGGTCGACTTCCACCCCGCCTACCACCGCCTGATGGACCTCTCGGTCGGCGCCGGCCTGGCCGGCGCCGCCTGGGCCGACCCCCGCCCCGGCGCCCACGTCGCCCGCGCCGCCGGCTTCATGGTCGCCACCACCCTGGAACCCGGCCACCTCTGCCCGGTCTCCATGACGTACGCCGTCGTCCCCGCGCTGCGCCACGCACCCGACCTCGCCGCCGCCTACGAACCCCTGCTCACCAGCCGCGCCTACGACCCCGGGCTGCGCGCCCCCGCCGGCAAGCGCGGCCTGCTGGCCGGCATGGGGATGACCGAGAAGCAGGGCGGCAGCGACGTCCGCGCCAACACCACCACCGCCGTCGAACAGTCCGACGGCACGTGGCGGCTGCGCGGCCACAAGTGGTTCACCAGCGCCCCGATGAACGACCTGTTCCTCGTCCTCGCGCAGGCCCCCGGCGGCCTGTCCTGCTTCCTGGTGCCGCGGGTGCTGCCCGACGGCGAACGCAACACCTTCCGGATCCAGCGCCTCAAGGACAAGCTCGGCAACCGCGCCAACGCCAGCAGCGAACCCGAGTTCGACGACACCGTGGCCTGGCTGGTCGGCGCCGAGGGCAAGGGCGTGCGCACCATCATCGAGATGGTCACCATGACCCGGCTCGACTGCGTCCTCGGCTCCGCCGCCGGCACCCGCGCCGCCCTCGCCCAGGCCGCCCACCACGCCCGGCACCGCGCCGCCTTCGGCGCCCTGCTGATCGACCAGCCGCTGATGCGCAACGTCCTCGCCGACCTGTCGCTCGAATCCGAGGCCGCCACCACCCTCGCCCTGCGACTGGCCGGCGCCGCCGACCGCGCCCAGCACGGCAACACCGCCGAACGCGCCTTCCTGCGGATCGCCACCGCCATCGCCAAGTACTGGGTGTGCAAGCGCCAACCCGCCGCCGTCGCCGAGGCGTTGGAGTGCCTCGGCGGCAACGGCTACGACGAAGCCTCCGGCCTGCCCCGGCTCTACCGCGAGGCCCCGCTCAACAGCATCTGGGAGGGCTCCGGCAACGTCACCGCCCTCGACCTCCAGCGCGCCCTGGCCCGCGAACCCGAGGCGCTCGACGCCCTCGCCGCCGAGATCGACCTCGCCGCCGGCGCCGACCCCCGGCTCGACGCCGCCTGGCGCGAGCTGCGCGCCGACCTGCGCCCCACCGAGGACGCCCAACTGCGCGCCCGCCGGGTGATCGAACGCGCCGCGCTCGTCCTCCAGGGCGCCCTGCTGGTCCGGCACGCCCCCGCCGCCGTCGCCGACGCCTTCTGCGGCTCCCGGCTGGCCGGCGACCACGGGCTGGCCTTCGGCACCCTCGCCCCGGGCACCGACTTCACCGCACTGCTCGGCCGCCTGCCGGGGGCGTGAGGCGGCCACCGGCCGGGGGCATGAGGCAGCCGCCTACCGGGGGCGTGAGGGACCCGGCCGTTCAGAGCCGGTAGACCCGGGCCGCGGTGCCGCCGAACACGGCGCCGCGCTCCGGGCCGGACAACTGCCCGGTGAGCTCCTCGGCGGCCGCCACCACCTCGGCGTACCCGGCGGCCAGCAGGCACACCGGCCAGTCCGAGCCGAACATCAGCCGCTCCGGGCCGAAGCACTCCAGTGCGCTCTGCGCGTACGGCCGCAGGTCCGCGACCGTCCAGGTGCGCCAACCCGCCTCGGTGACCAGGCCGGAGAGCTTGCCGCAGGTGTTGGGCCGGGCGGCGAAGGCGCGCAGCGCCCCGGCCCACGGCGCCAGGCCGCCGGCGGCGATCGGCGGCTTGCCCAGGTGGTCCAGGACGAAGGCGAGCTGCGGCAGCCGGGCGGCGGCCCCGGTGGCGGCGGGCAGCTGGTGCGGCCGGAGCACCAGGTCGTAGGCGAGGCCCGCGTCGGCGACCGCCGCCAGGCCGCGCAGCACCTCGGGACGCAGCAGCCACTCCGGGTCGGGCTCCGACTGCACCTGGTGGCGCACCCCCACCAGCCGTTCGCCGCCCGGGAGTTCGCGCAGGGCGGCGAGCGCGTCGGCCACGCCGGGGGAGGTCAGGTCCACCCAGCCGACCACGCCCCGCACCAGCGGGTCGGCCGCGGCGGCGGCCAGCAGTTCGGGCGTCTCGCCGGCCTCGGTGACGGTCTGTACCAGCACCGTCCCCGCGACCCCCGCCGCCCGGGCCTGCGGGCCCAGCTCGTCCAGGGTGAACGCCCGCCGCAGCGGGGCGAGTCCGGGCTCCGCCAGCCAGTCGTGGGCGCGGGCGGCCGGATCCCACAGGTGGTGGTGGGCGTCGATCCGCAACACCCCACCGGGGGAGGGGAGTTCAGGGGACGGGACGGTGGTCACGGTGGGCTCCCGGCAGGGACGGGCGTCAACTGGTCGTGCTGTCGGCGCCGTTGGAGGCGGAGGGCCGGGCCGCAGGCCCGCCCAGGGTGTCGCGCAGCCACTGCTCGACGCCGCAGACGTGCGCCAGGGCCAGCGCTCGGGCGAGGTCGGCGTCCCGGCGGGCGAGCGCGGAGTGGATCGCCCGGTGCTGCTCGCGGGTGCGGGCGGTGGCACCCTCCTCGGTCAGGCCGCGCCAGATCCGGGCCCGGGTGGTGGGCGCGGAGATGCCGTCCAGCAGCGGGACCAGCACGGGATTGCCGGAGCCGATGGCGATCAGCCGGTGGAACTCCAGGTCGTTGGCGAGGAGTTCGTCCAGCGAGGCGTCCTCGGGCAGCGCGGCGAGCAGCTCGCCGAGAGCGGCGACCTGGGCGTCCGTCATGGCGCGGGCGGCCAGCGCGGTAGCCTCCGGCTCGAGGATCCGGCGCACCTGGAGGAAGTGCAGGACGGTGTCGTCGCGCTGGAAGTCGACCACGAACGCCAGGGTGTCCAGCAGGAGTTCGGGCTCCAGGCTGGTGACGTAGGTGCCGTCGCCCTGCCGGACGTCCAGCACCCGGATCAGCGACAGCGCCTTGACCGCCTCGCGCAGCGAGTTGCGCGACAGGCCCAGCCGTTCGGCCAGGTCGGCCTCCTTGGGCAGCTTGGCACCGGGGGCGAGTTCGCCGCCGAGGATCATCTCCTTGATCCGCACGATGGCCTCGTCGGTGACTGGCACTGGTCCGCAGCTCCTCGGGGTGGTCGGGATCCCTCAGGATAGTCACCCGCCCGCGGGGGCCGGCGCGTCCGCGGGCAGCAGGCCGAGCCCCGCGAGCTCCGCCCACAGCGCGGCGGGGACGGGGCGGCGCAGCAACTCGGCCGCGTCGCGGGCCTGTTCGGGGCTGCGCACGCCGACCAGCACGGTGGCCACGGCCGGGTGCGCGGCCGCGAACCGCAGGGCGGCGGCCCGCAGCGGCACGCCGTGGCGGGCGCAGACCTCCTGGAGGGCGAGGGCGCGGGCCAGGAGCTCCGGCGGGGCGGCGGCGTAGTCGTAGGGGGCGCCGGGCCTGGGGTCGGCCAGCAGACCGGAGTTGAAGACGCCCGCGTTGATCACCGAGACGCCGCGCTCGACCGCCAGCGGCAGCAGTTCGTCCAGGCCGGACCGGTCGAGCAGGGTGTAGCGCCCGGCCAGCAGGACGGCGTCGATGTCGGTGTCGCGGACGAACCGGGCGGGCACGGCGGTCTGGTTCATGCCGATGCCGATGGCGCCGATCACGCCCTCGGCGCGCAGCCGCTCCAGCGCCGGGTACGCCTGGTCGAGGGCCTGGTCGGCGTGCTCGTCGGGGTCGTGCAGGTGGACGAGGTCGATCCGGTCGGTGCCCAGGCGTTCCAGGCTGGCCTCGAGCGAGCGGTGCACCCCGTCGGCGGTGAAGTCCCAGACCCGGCGGTGGGTGGCCGGGACGTCGAACTCGCCGTCGCGGCCCGGCCGCCGGTCGGGGACGAGCAGGCGGCCGACCTTGGTGGCCAGGGTGTAGGTGTGCCGGGGGTGGTGGCGCAGCGCGGCGCCGAGGCGGCGCTCGGACAGGCCGAGCCCGTAGTGCGGCGCGGTGTCGAAGTGGCGGTAGCCGGCGGCGAAGGCGGCGTCGACGGCCGCCTCGGCCTGCGCGTCGGGCACGGCGGTGAACAGGTTGCCGATGGCCGCTGCGCCGAACGACAGAGCGCCGACGGTCACCCGGGAGCGGCCGAGGGTCCGGTTCACGCGGCGGGCTCCGGGCGCAGCCGCAGCCCCTGCATGCCGCCGTCGACGGCGAGCGCGGTGCCGGTGGTGGAGCCGGCGGCCGGGGACGCCAGGTGGGCGATGGCGGCGGCGACCTCCTCGGCGGAGACCAGCCGCCCGGTGGGCTGGCGGGCGCTGAGCGCGGCGCGTTCGGCGGCCGGGTCGTCGGCGGCGTCCAGCAGCCGGCCGACCCAGGGGGTGTCCACCGTACCGGGGTTGACGCAGTTGACCCGGATGCCCTCGCGGACGTGGTCGGCGGCCATCGCCAGGGTGAGCGCGAGCACTGCACCCTTGCTGGCCGAGTACAGGGCGCGCTGCGGCAGCCCGGCGGTGGCGGCGATCGAGCAGGTGTTGACGATCGCGGCGGTCGCCCCCGGCCGGGAGCGCACCGAGGCGCGCAGGTGGGGGAGGGCGGCGCGGGTGGTGCGGACGACGCCCAGCACGTTGACGTCCAGCACCCGGTGCCACTGCGCGTCGTCGTTGTCGGCGACGGTGCCGGCCGCGCCGATCCCGGCGTTGTTGACCAGCACGTCGATCCCGCCGAGCGCCTCGGCGGCCGCGGCGACGGCCGCCCGCACCGAGCCGTCGTCGGCCACGTCGGCGGTGAACCCCCGCAGCGGGGGCGGGAGTTCGCCGGGGCTCAGGTCGAGGACGGCGACCGCGGCGCCGCGCTCGGCGAGCAGCCGGGCGGTGGCCAGCCCGATGCCGGAGGCGCCGCCGGTGACGACCGCGCGCACGCCCTGGAAGTCGCTCATGCCCCGGAAGTCGCTCATGCGCCCAACTCCTCTGCCCAGTAAGCCCCGTCGGGGTAGCGGTAGGTGTCGATCGAGGCCCGGTGCATGGTGGCGGAGAAGCCGGGGGCGGTGGGTGCCGCGTAGTGGCCGTCCGTGATCACCGCCGGGTCGGTGAAGTGCTGGTGCAGGTGGTCGACGTACTCGATGGCGCGGTCCTCGACGGTGCCGGACAGCGCGACCCAGTCGAACATCGAGAGGTGCCGGACGAGTTCGCACAGGCCGACGCCGCCCGCGTGCGGGCAGACCGGGACGCCGAACTCGGCGGCCAGCAGCAGGACCGCCAGGTTCTCGTTGACGCCGCCGACCCGGGCCGCGTCCAGCTGCAGCACGTCGACGGCCCCGGCCTGGAGCAGCTGCTTGAACACGATCCGGTTCTGCACGTGCTCGCCGGTGGCGACCTTCACCGGCGCGACCGCCCGGCGCACCGCGGCGTGGCCGAGCACGTCGTCCGGGCTGGTGGGCTCCTCGATCCAGTACGGGTCGAACTCCGCCAGCGCGTTGGTCCACTCGATCGCCTGCGCGACGTCCCAGCGCTGGTTGGCGTCGATCGCGATCCGCACGTCCGGGCCGACGGCCGCCCTGGCCGTGCGCAGCCGGCGGACGTCGTCGGCGAGGTCCGCGCCGACCTTCAGCTTGATCTGGGTGAAGCCGTCCGCGACGGCCTGCCGCGCCAGCCGGGTCAGCTTCGCGTCGTCGTAGCCGAGCCAGCCCGGCGAGGTGGTGTACGCCGGGTAGCCGCTGCGCAGCAGTGCGACGGTGCGTTCGGCGGCGCCCGCGCGGCCCGCGCGCAGCAGCTCCAGCGCCCGCTCGGGGGTGAGCGCGTCGGTCAGGTAGCGGAAGTCGACCTGGGAGACCAGCCACTCGGGTTCGGCCTCGGCCAGCAGCCGCCACAGCGGCAGGCCCGCGCGCTTGGCCGCCAAGTCCCAGACCGCGTTCAGCACGGCGCCGATCGCCATGTGCATCACGCCCTTCTCCGGGCCCAGCCAGCGCAGTTGGCTGTCGCCGACCAGCGCCCGGGAGAGCGCGCCCGGATCGGCGCACAGCTCGGCGACCGGCCGCCCGACCACGTGCGCGCGCAGCGCGTCGAGCGCCGCGACCTGCACCTCGTTGCCGCGGCCGATGGTGAAGACGAACCCGTGCCCCTCCAGCCCGTCGTCGGCGGAGGTCCGCAGCACCAGGTAGGCGGCGGAGTAGTCCGGGTCCGGGTTCATCGCGTCCGAGCCGTCCAGCTCGCGCGAGGTCGGGAAGCGCACGTCGTAGGTGTCGAGCGCGGTGATCCGCGCGACGGCGCTGCCGGTACGGGCGTCGGTGGTGGCGGCGGCGGTGGTGGTGGCGGTGGTGGCGGTCAACTCCGGCCCCTCACGCGTCGACGAAGGTCTGGCGCTGGGTGCCGAGGCCGTCCACGGACAGCTCGACCACGTCGCCCGCCCGCAGGTACGGCTGGTCGCCGCGGCCGAGCGCGACCCCGGCCGGGGTGCCGGTGTTGACCACGTCGCCCGGGTTGAGCACCATGTACTGGCTCAAGTACCAGACCAGGTACGGGACGTCGAAGACCATCTCCTTGGTGTCGCCGTCCTGCCGCACCTCCCCGTTGACCGACAGCCGCATCCCGAGCGCCTGCGGGTCGCCGACCTCGTCGGGCGTGACCAGCCACGGGCCCAGCGGGTTGAAGGTCTCGCAGGACTTGCCGAGGTCCCACTGCGCGGAGAACTCCAACTGGAACTCGCGCTCCGAGACGTCGTTGCTGACCGCGTACCCGGCCACGCAGGCCGCCGCCGCGGCGGGCGACTCCAGGTAGCGGGCCCGCCGCCCGATCACCACGGCCAGCTCCACCTCCCAGTCGGTCTTCACCGAGCCGCGCGGGATCAGCACCTCGTCGTACGGGCCCACCACGGTGGCCGGGTCCTTCATGAACACCACCGGCCGGGTCGGGATGGCCGCACCCGTCTCCGCCGCGTGGTCGCGGTAGTTGAGCCCGATGCAGACCACCTTCCCCGGCCGGGCCACCGGGGCCCCGATCCGCAGGCCGTCCGCGTCCAGGGCCGGCAGTTCGCCCGCCGCGAGCGCCGCCCGCACCCGCTCGACCCCGCCCCCGGCCAGGAACGCCCCGTCGACGTCCCCGGTCAGCCCGGTCAGCAGCCGGACCGTCCCGTCCTCGGCCAGCACCGCGGGCGCTTCCTCGCCGGGCGCGCCGACGCGCAGCAGCTTCATGGGGTCCTCCTGTGGTTCGGACGGCGCCCGGGAGCGCGGTCGGGGACGCGGTCGGGCCGCGGCCGGGGCTGGGAACGGGGGCGGGACGAGACTAGGCCGCCGCCTCCGCCTCCGACAAGAAGTCATCCGATGTATTTTTCGGACGGTGGGCCAATGGCTGGGGGAATTGCGCAATCCTGTGCCGTTCTGCCCGCTCAGGCATCCGATGAATCCGGGTCGGTGGTGCGGCGCGGAGCAGTCAGCACCAGGAGGCCGCCCAGGGCGGCGAGGACGGCGAGGACGGCGGCGAAGACCGTGGCGCCGGTGGTCAGGCCCGCGGCGTCGCTGAGGTAGCCGGCCGATACCGGCAGCAGGCCGGCCGGGACGTAACCGCCCACGTTGAGCGCGGCGTTGGCCTCGGCCAGCCGCCGGGGCGGGACGGTGGAGTTGAGCAGCGACAGGCCGCCGAGCTGGCCGAGCCCCTGGCCCGCGCCGGCCAGCAGGGCGGCGGCGAGCAGGGCGGCGGCCGAGCCGGAGCGCACCGCCGCGGCCAGGGCGAGCATGCTCAGCGCGGTGCCCGCCGCGCCGAGCGCCAGGACGGTGCGGCGGCGCAGCCGCTGGACGGCGAACTGCACGCCGGTGGCGGTGAGGAACATCGCGAAGGCCATCGACCCCGCCACGATCCGGCTGGTGGTGCCGAGCAGGCCGGACAGCAGGGACGGGCCGAGTGAGAGCACGAACGAGGTGGCCGTGATGCCGGGCGCGAACACCGCCACGCCCAGCGCGAGTTGACGGCCCCGACCGCTCGGGACGCCCGGCACCCGGACCCAGTCGCCGCGCCCGCCGCCGTGGCCGTCGTCGTCCCGGTCGTCCCGAGCGTCCTGGTCGTCCCGAGCGTTCCAGGGGCGCGGCAGCGGCAGCGGCATCCGCAGCACCGCCAGCACGGCCAGGGCCAGCAGTACGGCCTCGACGCCGAACACGGTGGCCGTCGGTCCGGGGGCCAGTTCGGAGAGCAACCCGGCCAGCAGCGGGCCGAGCCCGGCGCCGAACACCATCGCGCAGGAGGCCAGCAGCGCGGCCGTCCGCCGGCGCTCCGGCCCGGCCACGTCGGTGACCGCCGCCATCCCGGCCGAGACCACCGCGCCGACCGCGACGCCGGTGAACAGCCGCGCCACGATCAGCGCGGCCACGCTCCCGGCCGTCCCGAACACCAGGCAGGCGACGAGCGCCAGCCCCAGCGCCGGGAGCAGCACCGGCCTGCGGCCGATCCGGTCGGAGAGCACGCCGGAGACCAGCAGCGAGCCGATCAGTCCGACGATGTAGCAGGCGAACACCACGGTCAGGGTGCCCTTGGAGAAGCCGATGTCGCGCTGCCACAGCACGTACAGCGGCGTCGCCGCGTTCGACAGCACGAAGACGGCGGTGATCGGCCAGGCGGCCAGCCACACCCACCGCAGCGGAACGGCCGCCGGGCCGCCCCCGCCCCCTCCGCTCCTGCTCGCGGCCCTGTATGCGGGGCTGGGTGCGGGGCTGGGTGCGGAGCTGATTCCGGTTCCGGACATGGGAGTTCCCCCTGATCTGCCTGTCGGCGCCCGTCAGTACGAGTTAAGTCGAACTTAGCATGCAGTACGATTGGAGTCGTACTGAACGGGATGCCGGAGCGCGAGATGCCGGGGCGCGTGGCGCCGGAGCGCGAGAAGACGAGGAGCCGCCCATGTCCGCAGCCTTCGAGGTCCTCCCGGAGCCGCCCGGCCTGCCCGAGCCGCTCCCGGAGCCGTCCGTCGGGGAGTTGCGGCTGGAGGAGGTGATGGGCGCGCTCAGCTCCTCGCTGCGGCTGACCATCGTCCGCAAACTCCTGCTGGAGTCCGAGGAGTTCGACCACCCCTGCCAGTGGTTCGGCCTGGACCGGCCGAAGTCCTCGCTCACCCACCACTTCAAGGCGCTGCGCGAGGCGGGCGTCACCCGGCAGCGGCAGTACGGCCTCGAGCGCCGCAGCCAGGTCCGGGTGGCGGACCTGAACGCGCGCTTCCCGGGCCTGCTCGACCTGGTCGCCGCCTGGACCCCGGAGCAGTGAGGCTTCCGGGGGCGGGAGGGGGAGTGGGGGACGGGGGTCAGGAATCCGGCTGGGTGACCGTCAGGCCCCAGTGCAGGCCGGGGTCCGAGGTGGTCACGCCCACCGAGTAGGAGACGGCCCGCGGGGCGGCCACCGTGGTCGAGCCGGTGCCGGTGGTGCCGGGCGGGCAGGTCACGGTGAACTCGGTCGGCTTGCCCTTGCCGGAGGCCGAGGTGAAGACCACCCGGGCCTCGCCGGGCCGGTCGCCGAGGCAGGCGAGGGTGATGGTGACGGGCTGACCGGAGGGATTCGCGCCGCCGCTGGCCGCGCCGCCGTTGCCGATCCAGTCGGCGATCCAGATCAGCCCGTCCGGGCCCGGGTGCGGGAGGACCTGGCCGGTGCCGGCCCGGCCGGGGGAGGCCGCGGCGCCCTTGGCGGCCGGGCCGTCGGCGTCGGAGCCGCCGCCCTGCCGGACGACCGCCACTCCGGCGGCGACGGCGGCGACGGCGGCGACCGCCGTCGCGGTGGCCGTCCAGGCGGTGGCCGGGCGCTTCATGGGTCCCCCTCCTGGCGCGGCCGGGCCGGGGCGGGCCGACGCACACGAACGTCCTCGTCGGCAGAGGGTACTGC
>NZ_JBHUWH010000172.1:0-14763 GCF_042670125.1 Kitasatospora sp. NPDC057198
CCTCTTAGGAGCACCATGTCCCTCCCCCTCACGCGCCGGATCGCCCAGGCCGCGCTGCTCGTCGCCGCCACCGCGGCGCCGCTGGCGGCCGCGGCGGGCGCCGCCTCCGCCACCGAGGTGGTGCCGCAGACCGACCTGGGCGCCGGCGTGACCAAGCTGGCCGACCTCCCCAACTCGGGCGACGCGGTGCAGGGGGCCACCCACGAGCTGGGCCACGTGGTCGGCACCACCGGCGCCGCGACCCTCGCGGCGGGCGGCCCGGCCGCCGCCGACGCGGCCGGCAGCACCGTCGCGCACAACCTGCCGTCCACCGACGACGCGCTCGGCAAGCTCGGCCCGGTCGGCAAGGCGGGTCAGCTGACCGGCTCGCTGGAGACGCTCACCGACAAGGTCGCCCCGGCGGTCGAGGAGAAGGTCGGCCCGGCGGTCACCGACAAGGTCGTCCCGGCCGCCCAGCGGGCCACCGGCACCCCGCTGTCCACCGTCGCCCGCAACCTGCCCACCGACAAGCTCACCCAGGGCCTGCCGGCCGCCGACAAGCTGGGCCCGGTCACCGGCGCCGTGCAGTCCCTCCCGGTCGCGGGGACCGTCGCGGGCCTGACCGAGCACGAGTCCGCCAACCGCCTGGGCGGCGTGCCCTCGCTCGGCGGCGACAGCCCGCTGGGCGGCCTGACCGGCGCGCTCGGCCCGGTCGGCGGCCTGCTCGGCGGCGTCCAGGGCGGCGGCCTGCCGATCGGCTGACCCGGCGCGGCACCCGGAACACGACGGGAGGGACGGAGCCGGCCGGCTCCGCCCCTCCCGTTCCGGCACGCGGCGCTAGCGCTTGAGCCGCTCCACGGCCGCGGCCACCCGCTCGTCGGTGGCGGTGAACGCCACCCGCACGAACCGGTCGCCCGCCGGGCCGTAGAAGTCGCCGGGGGCCACCAGGATGCCCAGCCCGGCGAGTTCGGCCACCGTCTCCCAGCACGGCCTGTCCTGGGTCGCCCACAGGTACAGGCTCGCCTCGGAGTGCTCGATCCGGAACCCGTACGCCTCCAGCGCGGCCCGCAGCGCGCTGCGCCGCTGGGCGTACCGGGCCCGCTGCTCGGCCACGTGCGCGTCGTCGGCGAGCGCGGCCGCGGTGGCCGCCTGCACCGGCGCGGGCACGATCATGCCGCCGTGCTTGCGGATCTCCAGCAGTTCGCGGACCACCACCGGGTCGCCGGCCACGAAGGAGGCCCGGTAGCCGGCCAGGTTGGAGCGCTTGGAGAGCGAGTGCACGGCCAGCAGGCCCTCGTGCGAGCCGCCGCAGACCGACGGGTGCAGCACCGACACCGGCTCGGCCTCCCAGCCGAGTTCGAGGTAGCACTCGTCGCTGACCAGCAGCACCCGGTGCGTCCGGGCCCACTCGACGGCGCGGCGCAGCTCGGCCGCGTCCAGCACCCGCCCGGTGGGGTTGGACGGCGAGTTCAGCCACAGCAGCCGGACCTTCGAGCCGTCCAGCTCCTCGACGTCCTCGTACGCGACCGGCTCGGCGCCGCAGAGCAGCGCGCCGACCTCGTAGGTGGGGTAGGCGAGCTTCGGGTAGGCGACCTGGTCGCCGGGGCCGAGGCCGAGCTGGCCGGGCAGCCAGGCCACCAGCTCCTTGGAGCCGACGGTGGGCAGGACGGCCTCGGGGCCGGTCCCGGCGCCGCAGCGGCGGTTCAGCCAGCCGGCGATCGCGTCGCGCAGCGACAGCGGGCCCCACACGGTGGGGTACCCGGGCGTGTCGGTGTGCGCGGCCAGCGCCCGCTGGACCAGCTCGGGCACCGGGTCGACCGGGGTGCCGACCGAGAAGTCGCAGAGCCCGTCCGGGTGGGCCAGGGCGGTGCGCTTGTACGGTTCGAGCTTGTCCCACGGGAAGACCGGCAGGCGGTCGGAGACGCGGCGCGCCGCCCCCGGGTGGCCCGGGAACGGCGCGTGCGTGCTGTCGTTGGTGCTCACAGCGTGGATGCCACCGATCGGCTCAGTGTTCGGCGTTCTGCGGGGGCAGCGCGGCGATGAACGGGTGGTCGCGCTCGATCAGGCCGAGCTTGGAGGCGCCGCCGGGCGAGCCCAGGTCGTCGAAGAACTCGACGTTCGCCTTGTAGTAGTCCTTCCACTCCTCCGGGGTGTCGTCCTCGTAGAAGATCGCCTCGACCGGGCAGACCGGTTCGCAGGCGCCGCAGTCCACGCACTCGTCCGGGTGGATGTAGAGGGACCGCTCGCCCTCGTAGATGCAGTCCACGGGGCACTCTTCGATGCACGCCTTGTCCTTGACGTCGACACAAGGCTGCGCGATGACGTAGGTCACGCTGTCGTTCCTCCTCGGAAGGGCTGCCGCCCTACTGTTTACTCGGTCGCGCTTTGCGCGCGGCGTCGTCGATGCCCGCCCCTAGTATCGCGGGTCGGGGGACGCAAATGCACAGGAGGTGCGCTCGATGGTCGGCCCAGTGCCGCTGGAGGCCCGTCCGGAGGTCCGGATAGACCCGTCTGACGTGGGAAGACGCGTGTCGGTACGGCGTGTCGACGGCGTGGCGGACGGCCGCCCGGTGTTCCGCGATGTGATCGGCGTGCTCACCTCGTGGGACGGCACCGGGTTGACGGTCGAACCGCGCACCGGGGGGCCGGTGCGCTTCGCGGCCGAACTGCTGGTGGCCGGCAAGCCCGTCCCGCCGTTCCCGGCCCGCCGCACCGCCGCGCCCGCCGTCGCCCCGCTCGACCTGCAGCGGATCGCGGCCCGCTCCTGGCCGGCCGTCGAGCAGGAGGCGCTGGGCGAGTGGACGCTGCGGGCCTCGTCCGGGTTCACCCGGCGGGCCAACTCGGTGCAGGCGCTGGGCGACCCGGGCCTGCCGCCGGCCGCGGCGCTGGAGCGGGTGCGCGAGTGGTACGCGGCCCGGGGGCTGCCCGCGTACGTCGAGGTGGTCTCCCCCGGCTCGCCGCCCGCGCTGGCCGCCGAGCTGGACCGGCTCGGCGCGGCCCTCGCCCCGACGCTGGTGCGCACCGCCCCGCTGGGCGCGCCGGCCCGCGCCGGGCGCCCCGCCGACGTCCGGCTGTCCCGCACCGCCGGGCCCGAGTGGCTGGCGCTGTACCGCCGGGTGGGCACCGACCCCGCCCTGGAGGCGGCCGCCACCGCGGTGCTGCACGGCGGCCCCTCGGTCTGGTTCGCCCGCGTCGAGGGGCCGGACGGCGCCCCGCTGGCCATCGGCCGGCTGGCCGTCGACGGCGCGTGGGCCTGCTTCGGCGCGGTGGAGGTCGCCCCGGCCGCCCGCCGCCGCGGCCTGGCCACCGCCGTGATGGCCGCGCTCGCCGCCCGGGCCGCCGAGGAGGGTGCCACCGGCGGCTACCTGCAGGTGGAGGCCGACAACGGGGGCGCGATCGCGCTGTACGACCGGCTGGGCTTCACGACCAGTCACACTTACCACTACGCCCGCCTCCCCCGGCGGTAGCGTGCACCACCGGGCGTGGACCCCACCGGCCACCGCCTGCCACGACCAGCCACGACCAGCCACCACCGCTGCTGAACCGAAGGCCGCAGTGACCGAGCAGAGCAGAACCCGCTTCCGCACCGAAGCCCGGGGCGAGGACCCCGACCCGGTGCTGCTGTGCCTGCTCGCCGCCGCCGAGCACACCCTCGGCGATCCCGGCGACAGTGCCGAACAGCCGTCCCTGGACGCGCTCCTGACCGCCTGCCAGGCCGCCATCGACCGGCACGCCGCGGCGATCCGGCAGGCCGTCGCCGAGCGCCGCCCGAACGGCCCGGAGGAGACCGCCGCGCTGCTCGCGGCGGTGCTCGGCGGCCGCGAGCGCTTCCACGGCCGCCAGTCCGACTACCTGCGGCTGGAGTCCTCGCTGCTGCCGGAGGTGCTGCGCCGCCGCCGCGGGCTGCCGATCCTGCTCTCGCTGGTCTGGCAGGCGGTGGCCGCCCGGGCCGGGCTGACCGTGCACGGCATCGCGCTGCCGGGCCACTTCATCGTCGCGGTCGGCGGCCCGGCGGGCGGCGACGAGTACGTCCTGGCGGACCCGTTCCACGGCGGCCGGCTGCTCGACGTGCCCGACGTGGAGCGCCTGCTGGCCGCCTCCGGCCACCGCTTCTCCGCCGAACTCCTCACCCCCGCCCAGCCGTTGGACACCGTGCTGCGGGTGCTGGGCAACATCCGCCGCTGGGCCGCCGACCGCCCGGAACAGGCCCGCACCCAGCTCTGGGCCACCGAGCTCGCCCTGCTGCTGCCCCGCCACCCCGCCCAACTGCGGCTCGAACGCGCCGAGTTGCTGGTCAAGACCGGCGACTTCCTGTCCGGCGCCGCCGAGATGGAGGCGTACGCGAAGATCCTGGACGCCTTCGACCCGGAGAGCGCGGCGAAGGTCCGCCTGGAGGCGAGGTCGGCCCGGCACCGGCTCAACTGAGCGCGCAGCGGGCGCGGTCGGGGCGGAGGGAGGCTCGCGAACAGCGGGTGCGGACGGGGCGCGGGGAACCGCGCGCCCCCGGTCGCGCCCCCGGTCGCGCTCTCTGCCGCGCCCGCTACAGCCAGCCCTTCTCCCGGGCGACCCGCACCGCCTCGGCCCGGTTGCGGGCTGCGGTCTTCTGGATCGCCATCGACAGGTAGTTGCGCACCGTGCCCTCGGAGAGGTGCAGCCGGGCCGCGATGTCGGCGTTCACCGAGCCGTCCGCCGCCGCGGCCAGCACGTCGCGCTCGCGGCCGGTGAGCGGGTTGGCGCCCTCGGCGAGGGCCGCGGCGGCGAGCGTGGGGTCGATGACCCGCTCGCCGCGCAGCACCCGCCTGATCGCCTCGGCGAGTTCGGCGGCGGGGGCGTCCTTGACCAGGAAGGCGTCGGCCCCGGACTCCATCGCCCGGCGCAGGTAGCCGGGCCGTCCGAAGGTGGTGGCGATGACGACCTTGGTGCCCGGCCGCACCCGCCGGACCTCCGCGCAGGCGTCGATGCCGGTCATGCCGGGCATCTCGATGTCGAGGACGGCGACGTCCACCCGGTGCTCGGTCACCGCGGCGGCGACCTGGTCGCCGCGGGAGACCTGGGCCACCACCTCCAGGTCGTCCTCCAGCGAGAGCAGCGCGGCGAGCGCCTCCCGCACCATGCCCTGGTCCTCGGCGAGCAGCACTCGCACCGGTCGTCCACCCGTTCCGTCCGTCACGTCGGGCAGCCTATTGCCCGCTGGGGCCCGGACGCAGCGGGACGAGGGCGCGCAGCCGGAATCCCCTGCTGCGCGCGGCGGGGCCGGTCTCCAGCCGGCCACCGGCCTGCTCCAGGCGCTCGCCGAGGCCGCAGAGCCCGTTCCCGGCCCCGGACTTGCCCGGCCCGGCGCCGTTGTCGACGACCTCCAGGACGGCGTAGCGGCCGTCCTCCTCCCAGGTCTCGTCGAGGCGGACGGTGCACCGGGTGGCGCCGGTGCCGTGCCGGACGACGTTGGTGACGGCCTCGCGCAGCGCCCAGGCGAGCACGCCGGACTCCTCGGCGCCGAGGCCGGGGGTCTCCCCGGCGAGCCGGGGGTCGGCGTCGAACTCGATCTGGCTGGCGCTCAGCGCCGTCCGGGCGGCCGCGAGTTCGACCGGCAGGGTGGGGCGGCGGAAGCCGCTGACGGCGCTGCGGACGTCGGCGAGGGACTGCCGGGCGACCTGCTCGATGTCAGCGACCTGGGTGCGGGCGGCGTCGGCCTTCCCGGCGTCCATCAGCCGTCCGGTGAGCTCGCTCTTGATGGCGATCAGCGAGAGCGAGTGGCCGAGCAGGTCGTGCAGGTCGCGGGCCAGGCGCAGCCGCTCCTCGGAGGCGGCGAGGTGCGCGACGGCGGCGCGGGCCTCGCGCAGCTCCCGCATGGTGGCGACCAGCCGCTGCATGGCGAGCATGGCGAGCCCGGCCATCACGCAGGGCAGGCCGATGCTGACCAGGGTCTCGGCGTCGGCGTGGCTGGTGAGTCCGACGACGGCGAGGGCGCCGCTGGTGGCGAGCACGCCGACCAGTCCGAGCCGGCCGGGGAGGATCACCGCGGCGCACACCGAGGTGTACGTGAACAGGGTCAGCCACGCCTCGCCGAGGGCGTACGAGGTGGCGACGGCGATCACCGCCATCACGGCGAGCGGCAGGTACCGCTTGGCCTGCCGGAAGCCCGGGTGGTTGCGCATCACGATCAGCGACAGGTAGCAGGCCAGGAAGACCACCAGCGCGACGCCCCCGGCGACGCTCGCCGCCGGGGTATGCCGCCCGGTGGTCAGGTCCTGGACGGGGTAGGCCAGGTAGAGCGCCCAGATGGACGTCCAGGCGAGCTTGGCCAGCAGTTGCCGCCTGGTGTCCACGGGCACGCCGGGGTAGGTGGTCCAACGGCCGTCCGGCCCGTCCTCCCCGGACTGGTCGGGGTGGCGGGCCGGTGCGGTGTTCTGCATGCGGGCCATCATGCCCGTCGCGCGTCCTTGCGGTACAGGACGGCCGCCGCGGCGGTGAAGACCGCGAGGAAGGCGGCGAGGGCGGCGATCGGGAGCACGGCCACGTCCTGGCCGTGGATGAACGAGGCCAGCTGGTTGTAGTCGTAGACCGGGTTGAACCGGGCGTAGGTCTCCAGCGATCCGGAGACCGGGAACCAGGTGCCGCCGAACAGCGCCATCAGCATGTAGACGATCATCACGACGGGCTGGACGGCGTCCGGTTCGGCGGCGTAGCCGAGGGCGACGCCGAGCGCGGCGAAGACGAAGCTGCCGAGCCACAGGGCGGCGGCCAGGCCGAGCCACTGGGCGGCGGTGAGGCGGACGCCCTCGATCGCGCCGATCGCGAAGACGACCAGGATGGCGGGCAGCGTGGTGACCGCGCAGGCGGCGATCTTGCCGAGGGTGTAGGCCCGTCCGGGCAGGGCGGTGAGCCGCAGTTGGCGGGTCCAGCCGCTCTTGCGCTCCAGCGAGATGCGCTGCGCCGAGCCGGTCAGCACGGCGCCGACCGCGCCGAAGGTGGCCATCGAGACCATGAAGTACGACTTGACGGAGACGCCGCCGGCCACCGTGCCGCCGCTGCCGTAGGCGCTGATGAAGAAGACGTACAGCAGGGCGGGGTAGAGCACGGTGAACATCAGGTAGCGCTTGTTGCGCAGGGTGCGCAGGATCTCCAGCCGGATCAGGGTGGTCATCGGACGTGCTCCTCTTCGCGCTCGGCCCGGTCCTGGGCGTCGGTGATGGTCAGGAACGCCTCTTCCAGGCCGAGGCCGGTGACCTCGAGCCCGCGCGGGTACAGGCCGGCCGCGTACAGCGCGGCGACGCCCGCGTCGGCGTCGGCGGAGCGGATCCGGACGGTGCGCACGCCGTCGGCGCGGGCGCTGACCTCCAGTCCGACGGTGCCGGGCAGGGTGCGCAGCGCCGCTTCGTCGAAGGCGCCGTCGGCGGGGTGCAGTTCGAAGCCGATCCGGCGGGCGCCGGCCCGGGCCTTGATCTCGGCGGAGGAGCCGTCGGCGATCAGCCGGCCCTTGTGCAGGACGAGGACGCGGTCGGCGACGGAGTCGGCCTCCTCCAGGTAGTGGGTGGCGAACAGCACGGTGCGCCCGGCGTCGGCCTGGGCCCGCATGGCCTCCCAGAACTGGCGGCGGACGGTGACGTCCATGCCGGTGGTGGGCTCGTCCAGGACGATCAGGTCGTTGGCGCCGGCCACCGCGAGGGCGAACCGGACGCGCTGCTCCTGGCCGCCGGAGAGCTTGTCGACCCGGCGGTCGGCGAGTTCGGTGATCCCGGCGGTGGCCAGCACCTCGTCGGTGCGGTGGCCCCTGGGGTGCACCTTGCAGGCCAGTTCGACGATCTCGCGGACCTTGACGTCGCTCATCAGGCCGCCGCTCTGCAGCATCGCGCCGACCCGGCCGGCGGCGATCGCCGCCCGCGGGGTGCCGCCGAACAGCTCGACCGTGCCGCTGTCGGGTTCGCGCAGGCCCAGCAGCAGGTCGAGGCTGCTGGACTTGCCCGCCCCGTTGGGGCCGAGCAGCGCGACCGTCTCGCCCGGTCGCAGCACCAGGTCGAGGCCGTTCACCGCCTTCACCCGACCGTAGCTCTTGCTGACGTTCCGGAAGGCCGCGACCTCCCCCGTTCCCGTCGTCATCCGAACCAAGTCCCTTCGAGAGCCGTTCTCTCCGACTCCTCAAGACTCCTCGGAACGGGGGTGTCCGCGGCAGTGCCCGCCGTCGTGACGTCCGCATGACGGATGTCACGGCCCGAGCGGTGACAGGCCGTCACAGCAGGCCGAGCGACTCCTTCAGGAAACGGACCTGGAGCAGCAGCAGGTTCTCGGCGACCTGCTCCTGCGGGGTCATGTGGGTCACCCCGGACAGCGGCAGCACGGTGTGCGGCCGCCCGGCGGCGAGCAGCGCGGTGGACAGCCGCAGGCTGTGCGCGACCACCACGTTGTCGTCGGCCAGGCCGTGCACGACCATCAGCGGCCGGCGCAGCGAGGGGGCCATCTCCACCAGCGAGTTGGCCCGGTACGCCTCGGGCTCGGTGTTCGGGTCGCCGTAGTAGCGCTCGGTGTAGTGGGTGTCGTACAGGTCGTGCTCGGTGACGGGCGCGCCGGCCACCGCGGCGTGGAAGACGTCCGGCTCGCGGAGCACGGCGGCGGCGGCCAGGTAGCCGCCGTACGACCAGCCGCGGATCGCGACCTTGGCCAGGTCGAGCGGGAACTCCTCGGCGAGCGCGCGCAGCGCGTCGACCTGGTCCTGGACGGAGACCTCGGCGGTGCGCCGGTTGATCGACTTCTCCCAGCCGGGGCTGTGGCCGGGGGTGCCGCGCCCGTCGGCGACGATCACCGCGAAGCCCTGGTCGGCGAACCACTGCGAGACCAGGTGCGGGTTGTGCGCCCGCACCACCCGCTGCCCGTGCGGGCCGCCGTACGGGTCCATCAGGACGGGCAGCGCGCCGTCGGTGTCGGGGTCGTAGCCGGTGGGCAGCAGCACCGCGCAGGGGATCCGCCGCTCGCCGGCGAACCGGAACACCGGGCGGGCGGCGATCAGCGGGGCGGCCGCGTGCGAGGCGACCACCAGCGGCTCGGCGCCCGCGCGGTGCACGGTGGCGGTGGTGCCGGGGCGCATCGGGTGGGCGGTGGTGAGCACGGTGGTGCCCGCGCCGCGCACCGCGCCGAGCGCGCCGTCGCCGACCTCCCGCACGCCGTCCGGTCCGGCCTCGAAGACGCCCAGCCAGCCGGGCGGGCGGCGCTCGAACTCGGCGGCCCCGGCGGAGGCGGTGAACAGCACGGTGTCGCCGTCGGTGCCGAGCACCGCGCGGACGTGCAGCCCGGCGTCGGTGCGCGCCTCCTCGCCGACGGTCAGCACCCGGGCGCCGTTCCGGTCGGTGATCCGCACCAGCCGCCCGTCGGCCAGCCGCAGCGGCACGCCGCCGAACAGCTCCAGCCAGTCCGCGTCCCGCTCGGTGACCAGCACGCCGGTCTCCCCGGTGGCCGGGTCGGCCTCCAGGACCAGCTGTTCGCGCTGGTCGCGGGCCTGCACCTGGAGCAGCGGCGGCCCGCCGGCCGACCAGTGCACCCGGGCCAGGTACGGGTACGCGGCGCGGTCCCAGCGGATCTCGGTGCGACTGCCGTCCAGGCCGAGCCGCCAGAGCCCGACCTCGGCATTGGGCGTGCCGGCCGCCGGGTAGGCGACCTCGACCGGCGGGCGGCCGGGGTTGGCCGGGTCGGCGATCCACCAGCGGCGCACCGGGGTGTCGTCGACCCGGGCGGCCAGCAGGGCGCTGCCGTCGGGGGCCCACCAGTACCCGCGGTCGCGGCCCATCTCCTCCTGGGCGATGAACTCGGCCTGGCCCCAGCTGATCCCGTCCGCCTCCGGCCCGGCCAGCAGCCGGTCGCCGCTGCCGTCGGCGGCGCTCACCCGCAGTTCGCCGCCGGGGGTGGCGTACGCGACGTGGCGGCCGTCGGGGCTGGGCCGCGGGTCCAGCAGCGGGGTGGCGGCGGGCAGTTCGCGGGCCTTCCCGCTGTCGGTGTCGACCGCGAACAGCCGCCCGGAGAGCGCGAAGACCGCGGTGCGGCCGGCGGCGTCCAGGGCGTAGCCGACGATTCCGGCGGAGGTCTCCCGGCTGCGCTCGCGGCGGGCCCGCTCGGCGTCGGACAGCTCCTCCGCGCCGCCGCCGAGCAGGTCCTCCGGGTCGGCGAGCACGCTCTCGGTGCCGGTGGCGGTGTCGAGCCGCCACAGCAGGTTGGCCGGCCGGTCCTCGCCGCGGGAGCGCAGGAACAGCACCCGGGCACCGTCCGGGGAAACGCTGAACGAGCGGGGCGCGCCCGCGGTGAAGCGCCCGGTGCGGGCGTACTGCCGGGGGAAGGTGTCGTGCGGCTTCTCGGTCGTCATGCGGTCGACCCTACGGGCCGGGCCGCCGGTGATCACCCGGACGGCGCAGCTCACCCGGACGGCGGCGTACGGCCGTTCGGAGGGCCGCTGACCGGGGGCGCAGCAGGTCGCGGCGGGCGGCGCGACACCCCGGGCGGAGTCACGGAACGTCATCCGGGTGTCACTGTTCGGGTATCAGTTGACCATCGTCCCGCCCGCCGCCCCGCCCCGGGGCGGCGCACCCGAGGAAGGGTGTGAGCCGTCATGGCTTTGTCCGTCTCCGCCGTCTTGCTGATGCTGGTCGTGGTCGTGGTCCTGGTCCGCCGGTCGACCCTGAAGGTGAGCCACGCGCTGGTGTGCGCGCTGCTCGGCTTCTACCTGGCGTCCAGCTCGATCGCGCCGTCGATCCAGCAGGTCACGGCCAACCTGGCCGGGATGCTGAACGGTCTGAACCTCTAGCGGTGCGCGCGGGCCCGCCCGGGGTGTCCCCTCCGGGCGGGCCGTTAAGCTGCCGGACATGACCTCCGTACCCCCGGCCGACGCGCGCGGGCTGCTGCTGGTGCACGCCCATCCCGACGACGAGTCGATCAACAACGGCTCCACGATGGCCCGGTACGCGGCCGAGGGCGTCCGGGTCACCCTGGTGACCTGCACGCTGGGCGAGGGCGGTGAGGTGATCCCGCCGGAGCTGGCCCACCTGGAGCAGGGCCGGGACAACACCCTGGGCGAGTACCGGATCGGCGAACTCGCTGCCGCGATGCGTGAGTTGGGGGTCACCGACCACCGCTTCCTGGGCGGGCCGGGCCGCTGGCGGGACTCCGGGATGATGGGCGTCGCGGACAACGACGACCCGTCCTGCTTCTGGCGGGCGAGCGTGGACGAGGCGGCCGGGCTGCTGGCCGGGGTGATCCGCGAGGTCCGGCCGCAGGTGCTGGTGACGTACGACGAGAGGGGCGGCTACGGCCACCCCGACCACATCCAGGCGCACCGGGTGGCGCTGCGCGGTTACGAGCTGGCCGCCGACCCGGCCTTCGGCCCGGAGCTGGGCGAACCCTGGCGGATCGCCAAGGTCTACTACAACCGGATGCCCCGCTCGGTGATCGAGGCCGCGCTCGCCGGGACGGCCGCCGAGGCGCCGTTCCCGGGCACCGCCCCGGTCGACCAGGTCCCGGGCGTGGTGGACGACCGGGTGGTCACCACCGTGCTGGACAACGCCGCGTACGCCGGGGCGAAGGCCGCCGCGATGCGGGCGCACGCCACCCAGATCACCGTGGACGGGCGCCACTTCGCGCTCAGCAACGGCCTCGGGCAGCCGCTGCTGGCCACCGAGTACTACGAGCTGGTGCGCGGCCCGCTCGGGCCGGGCGCCCCGGAGACCGACCTGTTCGCGGGGGTGGAGCGGTGAGGTTCACGCACGCCCTGCTGGGCACCCGCGCGCAGCGCCTGGACGAGCCGCTGCCGCCGCGCGGCGTCCGGATCGCGGTGTACGCCGTGCTGTTCCTGCTCGGCGCGGCGGTGTCGGTGTGCGGAGCTTTCGTGCAGACCCTGTGGGGCGGCTTCGGCGTGCTGCTGGCCCTGGCGGGCTGCGCCGGGCTGTTCTACGGGGGGCTGCGGGCGACCGGCACCAAGCTCGGCGCGGGGTGCGCGCTGGGCGGCTGGTTCGTGGTGCTGGCGGTGCTGCTGGCGCCCCGCCCGGAGGGTGACCTGGTGCTCGCCGCGACGCCGTCCGCCTACCTGTACCTGTTCGGCGGGGCGGTGCTCGGGGTGGTCTGCGCGACGCTGCCGACCCGCTCCGGGTTCCTGTTCGGCGTACCGGCGCCGGAGCCCCGACGGCCCGTCAAGGACGGCGACCGCTAGCGCATACCGGGGCGATCCGGACCATCGGGATCCACCGGTCGCCCGACGGCCCGGATGCCTTGTCGGTAAGGTGGTGCCCCGGCGGGCCACCCCCCTGTCCGGCCCGGCCGGGCCGGACGGTAGCTTCGGCACCACTCGCGTGGCGGGGGCGCTCGCCGCAGCCGACACGTGAACAGCTGATGTCCCAGGGGCCGGTCGGCCCGCCGCACGCCGCTCGCCGTCGTCCGGCGCCACCCGCCCCCTACGCAGCGGACGGCCCGGCCGGCCCGGCCGCGAACCCGGAGCAGAGCAGCATTGAGCAGCCGCGAACCTGACAACGCCCACCCGCAGCCGCGCCGCGGCGGCCCCGACGCATACCCGTCGGGCACCCCGCCGTACGGCACCGGCGTGCCCGGTGGGCTCGGCGCGGACCCGGCCGCCGGGCGGACCGCTCCCGGCCCGCAGGCCGAGGAGCCCGAGGCCCCGAAGGCGACGGAGACCAAGCTGACCACCCGGGTGCGGATCAACATCCCCGGTTCGCGGCCGATTCCGCCGGTCGTGGTGCAGAGCAAGGTCAAGGAGGAGAAGCCCGCGAAGGCCGAGAAGCCCGCGGAGCCCTCCGGCCCGCGCCACCGCGGCGGCGCCGGCGACCCGGTGCTCGGCGTGATGGACTCCGGCGCGCGCACCGCCCCGCCGCCGGACCTGCCGCCGGAGTGGCAGGAGCCGGCCGCGCCCCGGCCCGGCGCCGCGAAGCCGTCCGAGTCGGAGTCCACCGGCGAGTGGTTCAAGCCGCGCCAGAAGGGCCGTCCCGAGCCCGCCGCGGCGGCCTCCGCCCCGGCCGCGCCCGCGCAGCCCTCCCCCGCCGCGCCGCCCGGCCCGGCGGCCCCGCAGCCCGCTCCGCGCCCGTCCGGCGCGCCCGCCTCGCCGTTCGCCCCGGCCGACCCGGCGTCCTCCCGCACCGGCGGCCACCCGCTGCCGCGCCAGGACGACCGGTTCGCCGCGGCCCAGGACCCGTTCGCGACCCCGCGCGACCCCTTCGCGCCGGACCCGCACGCCCAGCCGCAGGACCCGTTCGCGGCCCCGGGCGACCCGTACGCCCAGCCCCGGCAGTCCCAGCAGCCCCGGCAGTCCCAGCAGTCCGCCGCACCGGACCCGTTCGCCGCGGCCCAGGACCCGTTCGCGGCCCCGCGCGACCCCTTCGCGCCGGACCCGCACGCCCAGCCGCAGCAGCCCCGGCAGCCGCAGTCCCCGCAGCCCGCTGCCGCGGGCGGCCCCGCCGCGAGCGGTGCCGGGGAGCCGGAGGACACCCAGATCGGCGGCTTCGACCCGATCACCGGCGAGGAGCCCGCCCCGGGCGCCGACATATCGGACCCGCCGACCACCCAGCTGTTCCTGAAGGCCCCCGGCACCCAGGGCGACCCGTTCTCCGACCCGTTCGCCGCGCCGCGGGCGCCCCGGCCGGCCGGTGACGGCGGCGGCCGGTTCGCCGACCTGCCCGCCGCCCAGCCGTTCCCGGGCGGCCCGCGGGCGGCCGCGCCCAAGCGCGAGCAGGCGCCCGCCGAGCACCCCCCGGCCGCCCGGCCGGCCGCCGAGGAGCCGAAGCCGGCCGCCCCGGCCGCACCCGCCGCCAAGAAGAAGGGCGGCGGCCGCGGCCGGAAGCTGGTGGTGACCGGGATCGGCGGCGTGCTGTTCCTCGGCGCGGCGGCGTACGGCGCGGGCCTGATGATGAACCAGTCGGACATCCCCAAGGGCACCACCGTGCTGGGCACCGACATCGGCGGCGACTCCCGCGACCAGGCGGTGAAGGCGCTGGACGACTCGGTCGCCAAGGTCGGGCAGCAGCCGGTCCGGCTGAAGGTCGGCGACCAGTCGCTCACCCTGGACCCGGCCAGCGCCGGCCTGAGCTTCGACACCACCGCGACGGTGGACGGGCTGACCGAGCACAGCTACAACCCGGTCGACGTGCTGGGCTCGCTGACCGGCGACGCCAAGGCCGTCGCACCGCTGGTGCGGATCGACCGGGCGAAGCTGAAGGTCGCCCTGGACGACCTGGGCGCCAAGTCCGGCCAGTCCCTCCAGGAGGGCTTCGTCCGCTTCACCGCCTCCGGCGGCATCGAGGTGGTCCCGGGCGCGGGCGGCAAGGCGCTGGACGCGGCGGCCTCGGTCGACCTGGTCGAGCAGGCGTACCGCGGCCGGGCGGCCGGCAAGCCGGACGCCGAGCTGGTGCTGCCGGTCTCCGACGCCCAGCCGAAGGTCGGCCAGGACGTGCTGCAGGCCGCCGCCGACGGCCTGGGCAAGCAGGTGATGGGCGGCAACGTGACGGTGACGGCCGGCGGCAAGACGTTCCTCTTCGGCCGCAACACCGCCGCCAGTGCGCTGACGCTGGCCCCGGACGCGAGCGGCACCGTGGTCCTCAAGTGGGACATGAACGTGCTGGCCTCCTCCGTCGGCACCGTCTTCGACAAGGTGCGGATCACCAAGAACGGCCAGCAGGTGCCGGTCACCACCCAGGACGTGGCCGACGCCATCGCCCAGGGCGTCACCAGGACCGGCAAGGAGCGCACGGTCAGGATCCCCGCCTGACGGCACGTCAACCCGCGGGCCGGGCCGGGGCGCTGGATGGG
>NZ_JBHUWH010000173.1:0-14714 GCF_042670125.1 Kitasatospora sp. NPDC057198
GTTCCCGCCCCGGGACGCGCGCGCCGGATCAGGTCACGGCATCGCGTGCAGGTGCGCCCCGATCGTGTTGGCGATCTGGTTGCCCGCGGTGGCGTCCCAGTTGGTCGACCAGGTCATCGCCCCGCCGATCGTCGGCCAGGTCCGACTCGGCTTGAAGGAGCCGCAGTTGGTGCCGGCGGCCAGGCAGTCCAGCGCGTTGTTCACCAGCGAGGGGCTGATGTACCCGCCGCCCGCCGCGCTGGTGGACGCCGGGACGCCGAGGCCGACCTGGTCGGGCCGCAGGCCGCCCTGGAGCTGGATGCAGGCCAGGCCGGTGAGGAAGTTCTCGGTGCCCTGCGAGTACACGCCGCCGTCGCAGCCGAGCATCGCCCCGCTGTTGTAGTACTGCATGTTGACGATGGTCAGGATGTCCTTGGTGGCCAGCGCCAGCTTGAAGTACTCGCCGCCGGTGGACTGCATGCCGATGGTCTCCGGCGCCATGGTCAGCACGAACCCGGAGCCGACCTTGGCCGCCAGGCTGTGCAGCGCCTGCGACATGTAGGTGGAGTTGACGCCGTTCTCCAGGTCGATGTCGATGCCGTCGAAGCCGTACTGCTGGATCAGCTTGTAGGCCGAGTCGGCGAAGTTGGCCGCCGCGGTGGAGTTGGACACCGAGACGGTGCCGTTCTGCCCGCCGACCGAGATGATCACCTTCTTGCCGGCCGCCCGCTTGGCCGCGATGTCGGCCTTGAACTGGGCCTCGGTGTAGCCGCCGAGCTTGGACGACAGCGTCGGGTCCAGGGTGAAGCTGATCCCGCCCTGGGTGCTGGTGGCGTCCGCGAAGGCCACCGCGATGATGTCGTACGCGGCCGGGACGTCACTGATCCGCTGCGGGGTGGCGCCGTTGTAGAAGTCCTGCCAGTAGCCGGTCAGCAGGTGCCTGCGGGGCGGCGGCGCGGTCGGGCTGACGGTCGGGCTGACGGTCGGGGACGGCGAGGCGGTGTTCGACTCGGTGACCGACGGGGACGGCTGGGGGGTGCTCGGCGACGGGTCGACGATGACCGTCCCGGACGGCGACGGGCTGCCGGGGGCGGTGCCCGGACCGACCAGCGAGACCCTGTCCACGGTGAACGGGGTCTGCCCGTACCAGCCGTGGAACCACACCGACACCGAGGTGGTGGACGCGCCGGTGGTGAAGGTCGAGGTCAGGGTGTTCCACCCGGCGGCGGAGGTCCAGGTGGACGGGTCGGTGCCGCCGGTGCCGGTGACGCCCGCGAACACGTAGCTGCCCTGCACCACGGTGCTCAGGGTGTACGTCGAGTTCGGCAGCACCGTGACGGTCTGGCTGCAGTTGGCGTAGTCGGTGCCGGCGGGGGAGCCCTGGAGGTCCCAGCCGGTGGCGGCGTTGTTCACCGCGGTGACGGTCGGGCCGCAGGTCCACGGGCTGATGTGGTTGCCGGCCGAGAAGTCGCCGTTGGCGACCACGTCGACGCTGGGCGCGACGCCGGCGGTGGCCGTGCCGGCGCCGGCCATCAGCAGGCCGGTCAGGCCGGTGGCGGTGGCCACCAGCCCGGCGAGCAGGGCCCGTCCGGTGCGTCGGCCGGGCTGCGGTCGGGGCGGTAGTGCACGCATGCCATCTCCATGTGGGGGAGTGTCGATGGGGGTGCGGTGCGGGGAGCTTCGAGCGTGGAGCGGGTGGGAGCGACTCACACGGTGGAGTAGACCAATTCCGGTGTCAAGAGGGCCTGCGCCCCGGGGCGCCCGTCCGGGCCGGGCACCCGGAGTCCTTAGACTGGCGGGGTGAGCGACAAGGCCGAGCCCAACCCCTACACCGTCCGTCCCGCCGACGCCGGCGGCACCGACCCCGAACTGCGCGCCGTCGAGGCCGAGCTGGCCACCCGCTGGCCGGAGAACAAGCTGGAGCCCTCGCTGACCCGGATCGAGGCGCTGATGGACATCCTCGGCCAGCCGCAGCGGTCCTACCCCTCGATCCACATCACCGGCACCAACGGCAAGACCTCCACCGCCCGGATGGTCGAGCAGCTGCTCGGCGCCTTCGAGCTGCGCACCGGCCGCTACACCTCCCCGCACGTGGAGTCGGTCACCGAGCGGATCAGCCTGGACGGCGCGCCGATCAGCCCGGAGAAGTTCGTCGAGACCTACCGGGACGTCGAGCCCTACGTGCGGATGGTGGACGCCGCCCAGCCGATCGCGATGTCCTTCTTCGAGGTGCTCACCGGCATGGCCTACGCGGCCTTCGCCGACGCCCCGGTGGACGTCGCGGTGGTCGAGGTCGGCATGGGCGGCACCTGGGACGCCACCAACGTGATCGACGCCCAGGTCGCCGTGATCACCCCGATCGGCCTGGACCACACCGACAAGCTGGGGGAGACCACCGGCGAGATCGCGGTCGAGAAGTCCGGCATCGTCAAGCCCGGCGCGCTCGCGGTGGTCGCCCAGCAGCAGTTGGACGCCGCCGAGCAGATCCTGCGCCGCGCCGTCGAGGTGGACGCCACGGTGGCCCGCGAGGGCATGGAGTTCGGCGTGCTGCGCCGCGAGGTCGCGATCGGCGGCCAGCTGGTCACCCTGCGCGGCCTCGGCGGCCACGAGTACCAGGACCTCTTCCTCCCGCTGCACGGCGACCACCAGGCGCAGAACGCCGCGCTGGCGCTGGCCGCCGTCGAGGCGTTCTTCGGCATCGGCCAGGGCGGCGCCGAGCACCTGGACGAGGAGAAGGTCCGGCAGGCGCTGTTCGGCGTCTCCTCCCCGGGCCGCCTCGAGGTCGTCCGGCGCAGCCCCACCGTCATCCTGGACGCCGCGCACAACCCGCACGGCGCGCAGGCCGCGGTCAACGCGATCGGCGAGGCGTTCGGCTTCACCAAGCTGGTCGGCGTGATCGCCACCAGCGGGGACAAGGACGTCACCGGCCTGCTGGAGGTCTTCGAGCCGATCCTCGCCGAGGTCGTGGTCACCCAGAACTCCACCCACCGCGCGATGCCGGTCGACCGGCTGGCCGCGCTCGCCGTCGAGGTCTTCGGCGAGGACCGGGTGCAGGTCGAGCCGCGCCTGGACGACGCGATCGACGCCGCCGTCACCCTGGCCGAGGAGGAGGACCTCGGCGGCGCCGGCGTCCTGGTCACCGGCTCCGTCATCACGGTGGGCGAGGCGCGCCTGCTGTTCGGAAGGAAGTAACCGCAGATGCGCACCCTGTGCTCCTCCACGCTGATCGGCGAGGCCCTGCTGATCGTGTTCGCCGGCCTGGTCGCGATGAAGCTCACCGACGTCGGCACCGGCACCATCTGGGCGGTCAGCGCGGTGGCGATCGCCCTGTGCGTGCTGCTCTGCGGCGTGATCACCCGCCCCGGCGCGGTGCAGGTCGGCTGGGCGCTCCAGGCGGCGGTGCTGGCCAGCGGGCTGGTGCTGCCGACCATGTACGCCTTCGGCGTCGTCTTCGGCGGCCTGTGGTGGTGCTCGGTGCACTACGGCCGCAAGATCGACGTGCTCAAGGCGCAGCGGGCGGCCGCCGCGGAGCCGGCCCCGGCCGCGGCCTGACCGTCCGGCCGGTGACCGCCCTGGTCAACGGGCCGGCCACCCGTCCGGGGTAGTGTCGGAGCCACAGTCAGGCACGACCGAACACCTCAGGAGCCGTACCGTGTCCCAGCGCACTCTCGTCCTGCTCAAGCCCGACGCCGTGCAGCGCGGCCTGGCCGGCGAGATCATCAGCCGGATCGAGCGCAAGGCCGGTTGGCGCTTCGCTGCGATGGAGCTTCGCACCTTCGACCGCGCCACCCTCGAACAGCACTACGCCGAGCACGTCGGCCGCGACTTCTACGAGCCGCTGCTGGGCTTCATGACCTCCGGCCCGTCGATCGCGCTGATCGTCGAGGGCGAGAACGTCGTCCCCGGCATCCGCGCGCTGGCCGGCGCGACCGACCCGCTGGCGGCCGGCGCGGGCACCATCCGCGGCGACTACGCGACCATCACCCGGGAGAACCTGATCCACGCCTCGGACTCCCCGGAGTCGGCCGAGCGCGAGATCAAGATCTTCTTCCCGGGCCACGCGTGAGGGTTCCGTAGCGATCCGGTGCCCCTGTCCCCACCCGGGGCATGGGGCGCCGTCCACGGGGAACGAGCAGCTCAGCGGCCGGATGGCGGGTCGGGTTGCTCCCTCTGGGCGTTAATCGTCAAATCACGGAACCCTACACTCCGACACGGCGTCCCAATGCCAGGAGAAGGCGATTCGCCCCCGGAGAATGGGCGGCACGCCGTACCCGCCGCCCGCGCTGACCGGCGTGACTACGATGGACCCAACTCACGGGCACGGAGCGGCTGCTCAGCCGCCGTCAGCCCTGCCGCGGGCGCGTACGGCCGGCCCGCTCCCCGCCCTGATCCGAAACTCGGGAAGGCTCACGACATCCCATGGCGAACAACCTGTCGTTTCTCGGCCGGGACCTGGCGATCGACCTAGGCACCGCGAACACGCTGGTGTACGTCCGGGGCAAGGGCATCGTGCTGAACGAGCCGTCGGTGGTGGCGGTCAACACCAACACCGGCGGGATCCTCGCGGTCGGGGCCGAGGCGAAGAAGATGATCGGCCGCACCCCCGGCAACATCGTCGCGATCCGCCCGCTCAAGGACGGCGTGATCGCCGACTTCGAGATCACCGAGCGGATGCTGCGGTACTTCATCATGAAGATCCACCGCCGCCGCTACCTGGTCCGCCCGCGGGTCGTGGTCTGCGTCCCCTCCGGCATCACCGGCGTCGAGCGCCGCGCCGTGGTGGAGGCCAGCATCCAGGCCGGCGCCCGCCAGGTGCACATCATCGAGGAGCCGATGGCCGCGGCGATCGGCTCCGGCCTGCCCGTGCACGAGCCCACCGGCAACATGGTGGTCGACATCGGCGGCGGCACCACCGAGGTCGCGGTGATCTCGCTCGGCGGGATCGTCACCGCCCAGTCGCTGCGGGTGGCCGGCGACGAGCTGGACAGCGCCATCGTCCAGCACATCAAGAAGGAGTACAGCCTGCTGCTGGGCGAGCGCTCCGCCGAGCAGATCAAGATGTCGATCGGCTCCGCCTTCGGCCTGGAGGGCGAGAAGGACGAGCACGCCGAGATCCGCGGCCGCGACCTGGTCTCCGGCCTGCCCAAGACCGTGGTGATCTCGGCCGCCGAGGTCCGCGAGGCCATCGACGAGCCGGTCAACTCGATCATCGACTCGGTCAAGACCACCCTGGACCAGTGCCCGCCCGAGCTCGCGGGCGACGTGATGGACCGCGGCATCGTGCTCACCGGCGGCGGCGCCCTGCTGCGCGGCCTGGACGAGCGGCTGCGCCGGGAGACCGGCATGCCGGTGCACATCGCGGAGAACCCGCTGGACTCGGTGGCCCTGGGGGCGGGCAAGTGCGTCGAGGAGTTCGAGGCGCTGCAGCAGGTACTGGACGCCCAGCCGCGTCGTTGAACAAGGCAATTCGAATACACACCGAGCTGAGCTGATGAGCATGCAGCACGAAGGGGCGGCGGCGTCACCGTGAGGGACACCCGACAGAGTCGACTACTGCTGGTCCTGCTGGTCCTGGTGGCCTTCGCACTGATCACCGTGGACATCAAGGGCGGTGACGACTCGCCGCTCGGCGGTGCCCGCCGGGCCGCCGCCTCCGCGCTCGGCCCGGTGGAGAACGCCGCGGCCTCCGCGGTCGACCCGGTCGCCGGCTACATCCGGGCGATCCGCGACGCGAGCACCCACCAGCAGCGCCTCGACCAGATCACCCGGGAGAACACCGAGCTGCGCCAGAAGCTCGCCTCCTCGGACGCCGCCGCCGGGCGCAGCAAGCAGCTCGACGACATGCTGCGCACCGCCGGCGCCGGCGGCTACACCGTCAAGGCCGCCCAGGTGATCGCGATCGGCGCCGCCCAGGGCTTCTCCTGGACCATCACCATCGACGCCGGCAGCGACGACGGCCTGACCCGGGACATGACCGTGGTCGACGGCCAGGGCCTGGTCGGCCGGATCACCACCGTCGCGCCCACCACCGCCACCGTGCTGCTCGCCTCCGACCCCGGCTTCACCGCCGGCGTCCGGTTGGAGGGCAGCGGCGAGATCGGCTTCGCGGCCGGCCAGGGCGCCGCGCCGATGAAGGTCGAGCTGCTGAACGGCCGGGCCCAGGTGAAGGCCGGCGACCGGCTGGTCTCCTTCGGCTCGCAGAGCGGCCGCCCGTTCGTGCCCGGTGTGCCGGTCGGCACCGTCAAGGAGGTGCAGGCCACCCCGGGCCAGCTCACCAAGACCGTCCTGGTCGAGCCGTACGTGCAGTTCACCCGGCTCGACCTGGTCGGCGTGGTGGTCGTCCCGCCGCGCACCGACCCGCGGGACGCGGTGCTGCCGCCGGTGCCCGCCGCCTCCCCCGGCGCCGAGGGCAACCCGCAGGCGCCGATCGCCGCCGTACCGCCGACCACCGGGGGGAACTGATGCCGCGTGTGAACCGGATCCTGCTGTCCGCCGTGCTGCTGGTGCTGGCCCTGGTGATCCAGGTCAGCATCCTCGGCCGGCTCCAACTGCCCGGCGCCACCCCGGACCTGCTGATGCTGGTGGTGGTCGGCCTGGCCCTGGTGTACGGCCCGACCGGCGGCTGCCTGGTCGGCTTCTGCGCCGGCCTGCTGGCCGACATCTCCCCGCCCTCCGACCACGCGACCGGCCGGTACGCGCTGGTGCTGTGCCTGGTCGGCTACGGCGCCGGACTGCTGAAGCCGGAGGGCGGCCGGCAGCGCTCGGCGCTGTCCGCGCTGGGCGTGGTGGCGGTCGCCGCGGTGCTCTCCACCCTGCTGTACGCGACGGTCGGCGCCCTGGTCGGCGACACCGCGGCCCGGCACGTCGGCCTGACCGGCCTGGTGTTCAGCGCCCTGCTGTACGACGTGCTGCTGGCCCCGTTCACGGTGCCGCTGGTGATGCTGCTGGCCCGCCGCTTCGACAGCGGCCGGGTGGTCAACGAGACGGAGCGCGGCGCGGACGGCGGCTCCGGCCTCGGCGCGCTGGCCCGCTACCGCACCACCCGCGAGCCCTCCGCCACCCCCTACAAGAAGAAGCGCGCGCTCGGCCTCGCCAAGCGCCCCTGAGCCGGGACGGAGTCCGCGCACGTGAGCAACATCCCCGAGACCGGCCGGACCCGCCGGGTGACGATCCGGCTGGTCGTCCTCCAGGTGCTCGTCCTGTCGCTGCTGGCCACCCTCGGCGGCCGGCTGTGGTACCTGCAGATCCGCAACGGCAAGGAGTTCACCGAGAAGGCCCAGGGCAACCACATCCGCGAGGTGGTGGAGCCCGCCGTCCGCGGCGAGATCCTGGACGCCTCCGGGCGGATCCTGGCCGGCAACGAGACCAAGCTGGTGGTGTCGGTCTCCCGGACCGCGCTGCTCCAGCAGAAGGACCACGGCAAGGCCGTGCTGAACCGGCTCGCCGAGGTCCTGGGCGTCCCGGCCGACGACGTGAAGAACAAGGTCCGGCTGTGCGACGCGAAGACGCCGCAGCCCTGCTGGAACGGCTCCCCGTATCAGCCGATCCCGGTCACCCAGCAGGCCACCACCCAGCAGGCGATGCAGATAATGGAACGCCGCGAGGACTTCCCCGGCGTCACCGCCCAGCCCACCGCGCTGCGCCGCTACACCAACGCCGAGGGCGCCAGCGCGGCCCAGATCCTCGGCTACCTCTCGCCGGTCACCGACGACGAGGTCACCAAGAGCGCCGACAAGGCCGGCCGGGAGCGCCGGCTGCCCTCCGACCAGATCGGCCGGGCCGGCCTGGAGTCGGTGTACGACGACGACCTGCGCGGCACCACCGGCGTCGACCGGCTGGAGGTCGACAACCTCGGCCGGGTGATCGGCAGCGCCGGCAACACCCCCGCGCAGTCCGGCAACAACCTGGTCACCTCGATCGACGCCCGGGTGCAGAAGGTGGTCGAGGACCAGCTGGTCCAGGCCATGGCCGACGCCCGCACCCAGTACGACAAGGAGACCCACCGCAACTACATCGCCGACTCCGGCGCCGCCGTCGTGATGGACGTGCACACCGGCCGGATCGTGGCGATGGCCAGCGCCCCCACCTACGACCCCAACCTGTGGGTCGGCGGCATCTCCGCCAAGGACTACGAGACGCTGAACAGCAAGGACTCCAACTACCCGCTGATCAACCGGGCCATACAGGGTCAGTCCGCCCCCGGCTCCACCTTCAAGGTGATCTCCACCACCGCCGCCGTGCAGGCCGGCTACGACCTCAACGGGCGCTACCCGTGCCCGAAGTCGCTGTACATCGGCGGCCGCGAGTTCAAGAACTTCGAGAGCGAGCAGTTCGGCGACATCTCGCTGGAGAAGGCGCTCGAGGTGTCCTGCGACACCGTCTTCTACGGCCTGGCCTACGACCAGTGGATGAAGGACGGCGGCCTCAAGCCCAAGAAGGACGCCCAGGACTGGTTCTTCAAGACCGCCCACGAGTTCGGCCTCGGCGCCAAGACCGGCGTCGACCTGCCCGGCGAGGTGGCCGGCCGGGTCCCCGACCGGCAGTGGAAGCAGTCGTACTACGACGCCATGAAGGACTCCTGGTGCGCCCAGGCGGCCAAGGGCGGCCACGAGTACGACGACGAGATCGCCCGCGAGAACTGCGCCGACGGCAACCAGATGCGCGCCGGTGACATGGTCAACTTCGCCATCGGCCAGGGCGACACCCTGGTCACCCCGCTGCAGATGGCCCGGATCTACTCGGCGCTCGCCAACGGCGGCACGCTGTACCGGCCCACCATCGGCAAGGCGGTGGTCAGCCCCGACGGCACCCTGGTGCGCGACATCGCCCCGCACGAGGACGGCAAGATCCCGGCCCAGGGCAAGCTGCTGGAGTACATCGACCAGGCCACCGCGGGCGTCGTCACCTCCGGTACCGCCGCCTGGAAGTTTACCGGCTCCGGCTGGCCGCAGGGCAAGATCGAACTGCACGCCAAGACCGGCACCGCCGAGGTCGCCGGCAAGCAGACCACCTCCTGGCTGACCACCTACAGCGGCGACTACGCGGTGGTCATGACGATCAGCCAGGGCGGCACCGGCTCCGGCGGCTCCGGCGACTCGGTGCGCCGGATCTACCAGGCGCTGTACGGCGTCGACGACAAGGGCAACATCGACAACTCCAAGGCGCTGCTGCCCAAGCCGCAGGCCGAACTGCCCAAGTTCAACCCGGACGGCACCGCGATCGTTCCCACCGCCTTCAGCTACGAGCCGGGCGCGACCTTCCTGGACCCGGCCCCGCCGGCCCAGGCCGACCAGCCGGCGAGCGTCCTGCTGGCCGCCGTCGAACCCACCCGCGGCGGCGGGTACGGAAGGGGCCGGGCATGACCCCGTACGACTCCTACGGCTCCTTCCGCTTCGGGCCGCCGAGGTCCCTGCTGGGGCGGGCGCTGGCCAAGGACTCCCCGCTGCGGCGGCTCGACTGGATCATGATCCTGGCGGCGCTGGCGCTCTCCCTGGTCGGCTCGCTGCTGGTCTGGTCGGCCACCCGCGGCCGGGACTCGCTGACCCACGGCGACCCGCAGTACTTCCTGTACCGGCACCTGACCAACCTGCTGATCGGCATCGGCCTGTGCGCGGCGGTGATCCTGCTCGGCACCCGCCGACTGCGCACCGCGGTGCCGTTCATCTACCTGGCCGTGATCCTGATGCTGTTCGCGGTGCTCAGCCCGCTCGGCTCGACCATCAACGGCGCGCACTCCTGGATCCAGTTCGGCGGCGGCTTCTCCATCCAGCCCGCCGAGTTCGCCAAGCTGGCGATCGTGCTGGGCATGGCCGTGGTGCTGTCCTCCCGGGTCGACGCGGGCGAGCGGGAGTTCCCGCCCACCCGCAGCGTGCTGCAGGCGCTCGCGGTGGCCGGCTTCCCGATGGCCGTGGTCATGCTGATGCCGGACCTCGGCTCGGTGATGGTCATGGTGGTCACCATGCTCGGCGTGCTGCTGGCCTCCGGCGCCGCCAACCGCTGGGTGGTCGGCCTGCTGGCCGGCGGCACCGCCGGGGCGCTGGCGATCTGGAAGCTCGGCATCCTCAGCCAGTACCAGGTCGACCGCTTCGCGGCCTTCGCCAACCCGGCCCTCGACCCGGCCGGCGTCGGCTACAACACCGCGCAGGCCCGGATCGCGATCGGCTCCGGCGGCCTGACCGGCATGGGCCTGTTCCACGGCACCCAGACCATAGGGCAGTTCGTCCCCGAGCAGCAGACCGACTTCGTGTTCAGCGTGGCCGGCGAGGAACTCGGCTTCGCCGGCGGCCTGCTGATGCTCGGCCTGCTCGGCGTCATCCTGTGGCGCGCCTGCCGGATAGCGCGCCAGGCCACCGACCTGTACGGGACGATCCTGGCGGCCGGCGCGGTCACCTGGTTCGCCTTCCAGGCGTTCGAGAACATCGGCATGAACCTCGGCATCATGCCGGTCGCGGGCATCCCGCTGCCGTTCGTCTCCTACGGCGGCTCCTCGATGTTCGCGGTCTGGATCGCGATCGGACTGCTGCAGTCGGTGCGCTCCCAGCGGCCGATAGGGATCTAGCGCCGGCCACCGGCGTGGAAACGTGGAAACAGTGACCCTCGGGGCTCGGCTACCCTGAAGGGTCACTGCTTTTTCTGCCGTAAAGGTCCTTGCGCATGACTGTCGAATCGGTCTTCCCACGCCTGGAGGCCCTCCTCCCGCACGTCCAGAAGCCGATCCAGTACGTCGGTGGCGAGCTCAACTCGACCGTCAAGGACTGGGACTCCTGCGACGTGCGCTGGGCGCTGATGTACCCGGACGCCTACGAGGTCGGCCTGCCCAACCAGGGCACCATGATCCTCTACGAGGTGCTGAACGAGCGCGAGGGCGTCCTCGCCGAGCGCAGCTACAGCGTCTGGCCGGACCTGGAAGCGCTGATGCGCGAGCACGGCGTCCCGCAGTTCACGGTCGACGCGCACCGCCCGATCAAGGCGTTCGACGTGTTCGGCCTGTCGTTCTCCACCGAGCTCGGCTACACCAACATGCTGACCGCGCTCGACCTGGCCGGCATCCCGCTGAACGCCGCCGACCGCACCATGGACGACCCGGTCGTCCTCGCGGGCGGCCACGCCGCGTTCAACCCCGAGCCGATCGCCGACTTCATCGACGCCGCCGTGGTCGGCGACGGCGAGCAGGCCGTGCTGGACATCACCGACATCGTCCGGGCCTGGAAGGCCGAGGGCCGCCCCGGCGGCCGCGACGAACTGCTGCTGCGGCTGGCGAAGACCGGCGGGGTGTACGTCCCGCGGTTCTACGACGTCGAGTACCTGGCCGACGGCCGGATCGCCCGGGTCGTCCCGAACCGCCCCGGCGTGCCGTGGCGGGTCTCCAAGCACACCGTGATGGACCTCGACGAGTGGCCCTACCCCAAGCAGCCGCTCGTCCCGCTCGCCGAGACCGTGCACGAGCGGATGTCGGTGGAGATCTTCCGCGGCTGCACCCGCGGCTGCCGCTTCTGCCAGGCCGGCATGATCACGCGCCCCGTGCGGGAGCGAAGCATCACCGGCATCGGCGAGATGGTGGAGAAGGGCCTGAAGGCCACCGGCTTCGAGGAGGTCGGCCTGCTCTCGCTGTCCTCCGCGGACCACTCCGAGATCGCCGACATCACCAAGGGCCTGGCCGACCGCTACGCCGAGGACAAGGTCGGCCTCTCGCTGCCCTCCACCCGGGTCGACGCCTTCAACATCGACCTGGCCAACGAGCTGTCCCGCAACGGCCGCCGCTCCGGCCTCACCTTCGCCCCCGAGGGCGGCTCCGAGCGGATCCGCAAGGTCATCAACAAGATGGTCTCCGAAGAGGACCTGATCAACACGGTGGCCGCCGCGTACGGCAACGGCTGGCGCCAGGTGAAGCTGTACTTCATGTGCGGCCTGCCCACCGAGACCGACGAGGACGTCCTCCAGATCGGCACCATGGCGAAGAACGTCATCGCCAAGGGCCGCGAGGTCACCGGCACCAACGACGTCCGCTGCACGGTCTCGATCGGCGGCTTCGTCCCCAAGCCGCACACCCCGTTCCAGTGGGCCCCGCAGCTGTCCGCCGAGGCCACCGACGAGCGGCTCACCAAGCTGCGCGACTCGATCCGCGGCGACCGCAAGTTCGGCAAGAACATCGGCTTCCGCTACCACGACGGCAAGCCCGGCATCATCGAGGGCCTGCTCTCCCGCGGCGACCGCCGGGTCGGCGCCGTCATCCGGGCGGTCTACGAGGACGGCGGCCGCTTCGACGGCTGGCGCGAGCACTTCTCGTACGACCGCTGGATCGCCTCCGCCGAGAAGGGCCTGGCCGGCACCGGCGTCGACGTCGACTGGTACACCACCCGCGAGCGCTCCTACGAGGAGGTGCTGCCCTGGGACCACCTGGACAGCGGCCTCGACAAGGACTGGCTCTGGGAGGACTGGCAGGACGCGCTGGAGGAGGTCGAGGTCGAGGACTGCCGCTGGACCCCGTGCTTCGACTGCGGCGTCTGCCCGCAGATGGACACCCACATCCAGGTCGGCCCGACCGGCAAGAAGCTGCTCCCCCTGACGGTCGTCAACGACTGACGCGTCCTCACCCCCGGGCCCCCGCCACGACCCCGTGGCGGGGGCCCTTTGCCTGGGTATTACCATCGGCCGAACGGCCTACGGGGAGTGACGATGGTTCAGCAGCAGGGGCAGCCGCAGCAGGGCGGGGGGTGCCTGGTCGCGGTGGTGCGGCCGGTGGTGGTGGCGGTGGTGGTGCCGCTGCGGCTGCTGTGGGAGCTGGTGGTGCTGGTCGGCCGCGGCGTCGGCTGGGTGGTCGACAAGGTGCTGCTGTGGCCGCTGCGGATGCTGTGGCGCTACCTGGTGCGGCCGCTGCTGAAGTGGCTGGTGGTCGAACCGCTGCGGCTGCTGTGGCGGTACGTGCTGGAACCGGTGCTCGGGTTCCTCTGGAACTACGTGCTGGAACCGGCCTGGAACGGGATGATCGCCGTCGCCCGCGGCTTCGGCAAGGTGATCGCCTGGCTCGGGTACTACCTGGTCGCGGTGCCGCTGCGGGCCTTCTGGCGCTGGGTGCTGGTGCCGATCGGCAAGGCGTTCTACTACGGGCTGTGGCGGCCGGTGCTGTTCCCGGTGCTGCGCGCGCTGTGGCTGGCGTTCCGCTGGGCCTGGCGGATCGGCGGCCGGATCTGGCGCTTCACCGTGGTCGCCCCGTGCCGCTGGGTGCGCCGCAGCGTCTGGTGGCCCGTCAAGGCGGAGATCCGCCGGGTGGCCCGGGAGGTACGGCGGGCGCTGTTCGGCTGACGCACCGCGTACCCTTGGTGAGGACAAGGTCCGGCCGGAGCCGCACGCGGTGCGAGGCCGGACGGGGACAACTGACGAAGGACTGAGCCCCCTGGCACGCCGCACGCCCGACGGTCCGCCGCCCGCGCCGACGGTGCAGCGCATCCGTCTCCGCTACACCAAGCGCGGCCGTCTGCGCTTCACCAGCCACCGGGACTTCCAGCGGGCGTTCGAGCGCGCGCTCCGCCGCTCGGCCGTCCCGATGGCCTACTCCGCGGGCTTCACCCCGCACCCCAAGGTCTCCTACGCCAACGCCGCCCCGACCGGCACCGCCAGCGAGGCCGAGTACCTGGAGATCGGCCTCGCCGAGCGCCGCGACCCGGAGGCGCTGCGCCGCCAACTGGACGAGTCGCTGCCCCCCGGCCTGGACATCACCGAGGCCGTCGAGGTCGCCACGGGCAACTTCGTGGAGCGGCTGGAAGCCTCCGAGTGGCTGCTGCGGCTGCCCGGCGTGGAGCCCGCCGAGGCCGAGAAGGCCGCCGCCGCGTTCCTCGCCGCCGACGCGGTCGAGGTCCAGCGGATGACCAAGAACGGCCTGCGCACCTTCGACGCGCGCGCCGCCGTCGCCGCCATCGGGCTCGCCCTGGCGGACACCGACCTGGTCGGGATCGGTGACAACACGGCCACGGACGGTGCGGACGATGTTCGTACGGGTGCTCCCTGTGCGATACTGCGCCTGGTAGTACGACACGCCACACCCGCCGTACGACCCGACGACGTATTGTCCGGTCTCCGTTCGACGGCCGACCTCGCGCCGCCGGTCCCCGCAGAGGTGACCAGGCTGGCGCAGGGGCCGCTCGACGAGCAGGCCGGCACGGTGACCGACCCGCTGGCGCTCGACCGCGCCGCGGCCGAGGTCGGCCGGTAGGCCGCCCCGCCGCGCGCAACCGCCGTCCGCCGAGTGGGCGGGAGCGCAGGCACGGAGAGAACTCCGGGCCTGCGGCTCCCCGGCCCCCGCGGCTCCCCAGGGGAGCGAGCGTCGTCGCGCGCAGGCCCGGCCACCCCCTCGGCCAGGCCCTTGAAAACTGAGAAGACTGGTCAGACCAGAAGACTTTTCGCCTCCCCGCGCCCCGCGGGTGGCGAGCGAGACTACGAGCCCCTGTGCGGCCTCGCGTCCGCACGACGGCACCGTGGGAGCCGGACCGCCCGAAGCGGCCTCCGGCTGGTGAATGCGGTGGAGCGTCGTGCCCGGACGCGGAGCCCGGGGGCCTGACGGGAGACACACCCGCATGCTCGAAAACACCGAACCGCAGCCCGCTGCGGCCGACAGCAACGACACCGGCGCCGTCGAGGGCGGCTCCGCGGCCCCGCCGCGGCGCCGCCGCCGGGCGGTGTCCCGCCCGGCCGGATCGCCGCAGGGCGCCGCCGGCGAGGGCGCCGAGACCGTGCTCCCG